>JAGGXG010000104.1 GCA_021163175.1 Thermoplasmata archaeon | reverse complement strand
CAAGTTTAACAAAAAAGGTGGAAAAAGCTCTTTCATCAGCTTTTAAGGATGCTTTTTTTATCGAAGCTCGAACAAGACGGCAGTTTGAGGAAGCTTTGGAAGAAGGTTTCGATGCCGTCATAACAGATTTCGAGCTTTCATGGGGAAGCGGAATTCAAATTTTAAAGGAAGCAAAGAAAAAAATGCCATTTAAACCAGTCATCATGCTCATCGATGCTGGCATGCAGGAGGTGGCGGCGCAGGCTCTGAAGCGAGGCTTGGATGATTATGTTTTGAAGAGCGAGGTGGAAGAAATTGCTTCCATTGTGGCAAATGCGATTGAAAAATGCAAGGTAAAGGAAAAAGAGGCCATGCTTTCATCCATAATTGAAAATGCAAGGGAGGCTGTTGTAAGCGTTGACGCAAATGGCAACATAATATATGTTAATAAGGCAGCCGAAAAAATTTTTGGATGGAAATCTGAAGAACTAATAGGTAAGCCAATATCCATAATGGCTGTCAACGCTGAAGAACAAAGGAAGCAGTTTAAAGAAGCGATAAAAAAGGGCGGCGCAACTTTTGAGACAATTCGTAAAGACAAGAATGGAAATGCCATTCCTGTTTTGATGACTGTTGTGCCATTCAAAGATGAAAAAGGAAAGCTGCTTTTTTCATCTGGCATAATGGTTGACATAAGAGAAATTAAAGCATATCAAGATAAAATAGAGCATTTGAATGAACTGCTGAAAGCAATAAGAGGCGTAAACCAAATCATAACGAAAGAAAAGGATGAGGAAGAATTGATAAAGAAAGCATGCGATTTGTTGCATGAAGTTAAAGGATACAAAATGATTTGCATTTTATATAAGAATAAAATTTATCTGGAAGGGGACAAAAGAGAATATAAAAAGCTCATTGAAAAGATGAAGAGGGCGGGAAAGAAGAAAATCAATGGAAATGCATATGTAATAAATTTAAAGGAAGATGGAATAAAAGGAAAGTTGTGTGTTGTGCATTCAAGAAATTTTGAAAAGGAAGAGATTGAGTTGTTAAAAGAGGTTGCAAGCGATATTTCATTTGCATTGCATTCAATAAAGATAAACAAGGAAAAAGAAGAGGCGGAGAGAAGATATCATACTATTGCCGAAATGGCGAGCGAAGGAATATGCATAGACGATGCAAAAGAAAAAATGATATTCGTTAACGATGCTTTTGCAAATGCTTTAGGATATAAAAAAGAAGAGTTGCTTGGAAAAAATTTCACAACGCTTGTTTATAAAGGAGATAAAGAGAAAGTAAAAGAAGAAATAGAAAAAAGGAGGGAAGGAAAAGAAGGAAAATATGAAGCCCGTCTTATCGCCAAGGATGGAAGCATAAAAACATTCTTCATTTCTTCCATACCTTTATATGAAAATGGAAAATTTGTTGGAAGTTTAAGCGTTAATCTGGATGTTACAAAGCTCAAGGAGTTAGAAAAGAAATTCGAGACAATTTTCGAGGGAGCTTTAGATGCCATTTTCATTGAGGATTTAAACGGAAATATATTGGATGTAAATAAGGCGGCATGCAAATTGCTTGGCTACACCAAAGATGAATTAATAAAAATGAATGTTGCTGACATTGTGCCAGAAGAAGTAAGAAAAAGATTTAAAGAGCTGATAGAAGTGCATTTGAAGAAAGGAGGAATAAGGGTTGAAGCTGTAAACATTGGAAAAGATGGAAGGAAAATTCCTGTGGAAGTTTCAACAACGCTTGTGGATATTGCTGGAGAGAAAAGAATTGTTGCGATAGTGCGTGACATAACAGAGCGTAAAAAAATGGAGGAAATGCTAAGAGAAAGTGAGGAGAGATATCGCACGCTCGCTGAAAGCCTGCCTCTTGGAGTTTTTATTGTTTCAGACAGTTATGTTGAATATATCAACAAGTTTGGAAAAGAAAAACTATTGAAAAAAGTCTTTCCTTCAATGTACAAAAAACTTAAAAAAGAAGATAAAATTGATTTATTTACTGTAATAAAAGAATTAGGAGAGGAGGAAAAGGAGGTTAAAAAGGCGATTGAAAAAGCGATGCATGGCTCTCCCGTTGTAATAGAGAAAACAGCAAAAGAAAAGCACATCCAACTTCGTTTCATCCCCTTTGGATATAAAGGTAAAAATGCTATACTTGGCATAGCTGAAGACATTACAGAGCTTAGGAAGAAAGAGCAGGAATTAAAGAAAAATCTTGAGTATCTGCAGCGCTTTCATGACGCCACCATCGACAGAGAGCTAAAAATGATTGAGTTAAAGAAAAGGTTGAAAGAATGCGAAGAGAAATTGAGAAAAGCATAGAAAAGTTAAAAAAAGAGAATGAAGAGCTGCGAAAAAAAATAGAGGAGAATAGGATTGCCTTACTTAACATTATAGAGGATTTGAGAGAAAGTGAAAAACGTTTCAAAACAATTTTTGAGAATGCTCCTGTTGGTATGTATAGAACGACTCCGGATGGTCGCATTCTTATGGTGAATCCTTTCTTAGTAAAACTGCTCGGATATAAAAGTGAAGAAGAATTGAAGAAAAGAGATCTTAACAATGATGAATATTATGAGCCAGGCTATTCTCGAAAAAAATTCATAGAAGAAATAGAAAAGAAAGGATATTTCCATGGCGTCTCAGCGTGGCGCCGCCGCGATGGCTCCGTCATATATGTTAGGGAGAGTGCAGTGGCGATTAGAGATGAGAAAGGGAAGACATTGTATTATGATGGCGTCGTTGAGGACATAACAGAATTGAAAAAGCTGGAGGATGAGCTCAGAAAAGCCAAGGAAGATTGGGAGGCAGCTTTTAATTCCATAACAGATTTGATAATGGTATTGGCTCCAGATCACACGATTCTGGAGGTTAATCCCGCCACGCTGAAGGCACTGGGAATGGAAAGAGAAGACGTTGTAGGCAAAAAATGCTATGAATTGTTCCATGGGCTGAATCATCCTGCCAAAGGCTGCCCCATGGAAAAATTGCTAAGAACAAAGAAAGGCGAGACAGAAACAATGGAAATGGAAATCTTGAATGGTGTATATCTTGTAAGTGTTTCTCCTGTAAAAGGAGATAAAATAGAAAAAATCATTCATTATGCGAAAGACATAACAGGACTTAAAAATGCAATGAAAGCACTGGAAGAGAGCGAGCAACGTTTTAGAAAGTTCTTTGAGAACGCTCCCGACTACTTTTACATGATTTCTCCAGATGGAAAAATATTAGATGTAAATAAAAGTGCTTTGAAAGCTTTGGGATATAAAAAAGAAGAGTTGGTTGGTAAGCCAGTTTTCACCATATATGCTCCAGAATATCAAAAAAAGGCGAAAAGAGTATTTCAGAGATGGAAAAAAGGAGGGAAAATAAAAAATGCTGAATTAAAAATAAAAACAAAGAATGGAGAAGAAAGGATTGTGCTGCTCAGTGTGGATGCAGTTAGAGATGAAAATGGAGAGATAATACACTCCATTTCAATTCAGCGTGATATAACTGAAATAAGAAAAATAGAGGAAGCTTTGAAGGAAAGAGAGATGAGATACGAGCTCATTTTCAATGAAAATCCAGATGGAATATTTATTTTTGATAAAGAAGGAAAAATACTTGAAGTAAATAAAGCAATGTGCGAAGGTTTGAAGTATAGGAAGGAGGATATCATAGGAAAAAATATTAAAAATTTCATTTCCAGAAAATATTTTACCCAATTCAAGAAAAGAATAGAGTTGCTTATAAAAGGTGAGAAACTAAAGCCTGCAAGATATGAAGTGATCGATAGCGATGGAGAAAAGCATGTAATAGAAGTCAGCACAGCTCCAATTGAAGAAAATGGAGAAATAGTGGCTTTTCAAGGAATTGCAAGAGATATAACAGTCAGAACCGAAATAGAGGAATTTTTGAAAGCCCTTGCCAACACAACGCTTGCTGGAATGCTTGTATATCAAAATGATTATTTTGTCTATGCCAACAAAGCTGCGGAGAAAATAACTGGCTATAGCGAGGAAGAGCTGTTAAACATGCGTTACTGGGAGCTCATTCATGAAGATTATCAGAAACTGGTGAAGGAGATAGGCAAAAAAAGACAGGAAGGCAAAAAGATAGGGCCTCGTATTCATGAAATGCCTTTCTATACTAAAGATGGACAAATAAAATGGGGTATTTTTTCAACAACGAACATAACTTTTAGAGGGCGACCAGCGGGCTTGATAACATTCATGGACATAACAGAAAGAAAGGAAATGGAAGAGGCGTTGAGGGAGAGCGAAGAAAAATATCGCATGGTTGTAGAAACAGCAAACGATACAATAGCCATCCTTCAATACGACATGATAAAGTATGCAAACAAACAGGCAGAAAAATTGACTGGATACAGCTTAAAAGAAATCATAGGTGCAGATTTTAGAAGATTTGTTAGCAAGGAAGAATCAAAAAGATTACAAGATATGTATAGAGAAGCATCGAAGAAAAAAATAACAGGGCTCCGAAGGGAGACATTCATAATAAGAAAAGATGGAAAGAAAAGATATGTTGATGTTTCGCTTTCAATAATATCATATCATGGAGGACCTGCTGCAATTGTGGTAATACGAGATATAACAGAAAGAAAAGAAATGGAAGAAAAACTTCGAGAAAGTGAGACACACTATAGAACCCTATTTGAAGCAGCAAATGATGCGATTCTCATTCTGGATGGAGACAAATTCATTGATTGCAATAGCATGGCGGCGAAAATGTTTGGATGCAGTAAAAAAGAACTTATAGGAAAAACACCTTATGAATTTTCTCCACCAAAACAACCAGATGGGATGGACTCGAAAGAAAAAGCTCTCGAGAACATCAGAAAAGCACTACAAGGAAAACGGCAGTTTTTTGAGTGGCGCCACCGCCGCCTTGATGGCAGCACTTTTGATGCGGAGGTCAGCTTAAACAGGATAGAGATAGGTGGAAAAAGATATTTGATGGCGATAGTTAGAGACGTAACAGAACGCAAGAAAATGGAAGAGGCATTGAGAGAAAGCGAGCGTCGCTTTAGGACCTTGGTCGAAAATGCTCCAGATGCCATCTATATAATAACTGCAGATGGCTTTGAATATGTGAATCCTGCTTTCGAAAAATTGACTGGCTATACCAACAAGGAGATAACAAGTCCAGATTTTTCATTCTGGAAGTTAATACATGAGGATGATATCCCGCTTATAGTTGAGCGGGAGAAGGCGAGAGAAGCTGGAAAGCCTTTGCCGCCGATGTATTCATTCCGTATTGTAAGAAAAGATGGAAAAATAAAATGGGTTGAAGTTACGACTGTAAGCATAGGAAAAAAAGGAGAGGTTAGGGTAGTGGGCATATTGCGTGATGTAACGGAGCGTAAAAGGGCAGAGGAGGAAATAAATAAGTTATCTCGTCTTCATTACGTCATAGGCAAGAGCATAAATGAAAGCACCACAATACGCCAGTTATGCAGGAAGTTGCTTAAAAACATTAAAGAAATAATGAATGTTGATTACATAAATGTATTCTTGTATGATAAGGAAAATAAAAAGCTAAATCCGATCGTTTTCTACGGCTATCCAAAAGATTTCAAGAGAAAAACAATGGTAAGCTATAAAATTGATGAAAACCAGCCATGGGAGGCGGTGAAAGCAGTTGTGGAAAGAAAGGCGAGATACATAAAAGATGTTAAAAAGCATAAATCGCTTTCCTTTAATCTTGATCTGTATAAAAAATATGATGTGAAGGAACTTTATACCATTCCATTGGTCACAAAAAATGAGTTATATGGTGTTTTGCAAGTTATGAACACTTCAAAGAATCCATTGAAAGAAGAAGATAAAAGATTGCTTAAAGCCATTGCGGGGGAAATTGCTGCAGGCATTGCAAAGATAAAGGCGGAGGAGGAAATGATGCGAGCTTTGGAAGAAGAAAGGAAATTTAAGGCTGATACAGCTCATTACTTTTTCAATCCTCTCGCAATAGCAAAAGGTTATCTCGAAATGGCAAAAGAAGACGGTGAAACCAAAGAAAAAATTGAAAAAGCTTTAAAGGCGATAGAAAGAATAGAAAAGGTTGTGAAAAATGTTGTTACAAAGGGTGAGATACATGAGTAAGAAAGTTTTGATAATAGATGATGAGCCAGATATACATTCTTTATTAAACCATTATCTTGAAAAAATAGAAGGGATAGAAATAATGAATGCTTATAGCGGGGAAGAGGGCTTGGAAATTTACAAAAAGCTTATGGAAAAGGGAGAAAAGCCATCATTAGTTATTCTTGATTTGAATCTTTCTGCCAGTGATGATATCGCCGTGATAGATTTACACAGGGCCGGAATGGGGGAGAGAATGGATGGTGTTAGAGTGGCAAGAGAGCTTTTAAAAATGGATGGAAGTGTCACAATCTGGGGCTACACAGCATGGTTTGGGACGGAATGGGCAGAAAAGTTAAGAGAGCTTGGAGTCGAAAAAATTCTGGAAAAGCCGACGCCATTTGCAGATTTTGCAAAGATGGTTGAGAGATTTTTGAAGGAATAAACGATGGATGAAAATGAAAAACAAGCTTATTTTCTTCTAATTTTGGATAATGCCACAACAAGTGGAATCAAAATTGCGACAGCCATTATTAGATATAGCCATAATGAAAATTTTTCTGGTGCTGCTTCATGTTTAATAGCCACATAATCAGTCGCCAAAATACCACCTGAATATCCTTCTCCGTATGGACCAATTGCAAGCAAATACATGTAATTATCTTTTACGTAACATGATGAGATGGCAGAAAGATTGAATAAGAGAGTTTTATCTGCTGTATAACCGCTACTAT
>JAGGXG010000107.1 GCA_021163175.1 Thermoplasmata archaeon | reverse complement strand
TTGGCGAATTTGCTTCCCGCTCGGAAGCAATCAGGAGGGCGCTTTCAATGCTCATCGATGATCTGACAGAGAAGATGTATGAAAAGATGGATGCAATGCGAAGATTGCAGGAATTGCAGGCAATGACGCATGAGTTGGAAAAATTAAGAAAAAAATAGTTGGGGATGGGATGCACTACCAGCCTATTGGGAGGGGATTAAATGGATGGATTAATAAATGAAGCTTTAAAGTATGAGAGGGGGAACGCAACTTTCGATGAATTTGGAGTTGCAAAAATACTCGTTATAGGAGTAGGAGGAGCGGGAGGCAATACAATAAACAGATTGCATAAGATTGGCATAAAAGGAGCAACAACGATGGCAATCAATACAGATAAGCAAGCGCTAGACCTGATAGAAGCTGACGAAAAAATACTTATAGGTAGAAACATAACGCGCGGCTTGGGGGCAGGTGGTTATCCTGATATTGCAAAAAGATGTGCAGAAGAATCGAGGGACGAGCTCGAAGAAAAGATAGGCGAGCCAGACCTTGTTTTCATAACGGCTGGCATGGGCGGCGGCACAGGCACAGGGGCCTCGCCAGTCGTTGCCAAAATTGCAAAGAGGGCTGGAGCAATTGTCGTTGGCATGGTTTCCATACCGTTCAGAGTGGAAAGAGGAAGAATGCTACGAGCAGAGCGTGGCTTGGAGGAATTGCGTAAGGAATGCGATTCAGTTGTTATTCTTGACAACAACAAGCTTTTGAGCTTCGTTCCGCATCTGCCAATCGACAAGGCATTTTCTGTGATGGATCAGCTAATTGCAGAAACTGTAAAGGGAATTTCTGAAACGATTGTTGAGCCATCTCTGATAAATCTTGATTATGCAGATGTTAAAACAATAGTGAGCAGTGGTGATGTTGCTGCAATGCTGTGGGGAGAAGGCACATTAAGAGATGGCCCAGAAGCAGTAGCCACTGAAGCGATGCATCATCCTTTGCTGGAAGTTGAATATAAAGGAGCAAAAGGAAGCCTTATACATATAACAGGTGGCCCCGACATGAGCCTTGAATTTGCTGAGAAGGTTGCTGAATATTTGACAGCAGAACTTGATCCATACGCAAATGTTATACTTGGGGCAAGAGTGAACAATGACTACAATGGAAAAGTTAGATTAATGGCAATAATGACAGGCGTAAAATCACCGCATATTCTTTCTCAGGGCGATGAGCGTGTTGTATTGCCAAAATGGCAAAACGGACAAAAAATGGGGATTGATTTAATAGGTTAAACAACCCTTTTTCCTATATTTCTATTTCTTTTTCATTCTCAGCTATTATGGCCTCCGTATCTATCTCATCTGCCAGAGCTTCTGGATTTTCTGAATGAAATATTACAACTTTTTCTGGTTCAACATTCTTTATGAAGTCCAAAAGTTGAGAATGCCCAGCATGGGCTGAGAAATCAAAGAATTTTACCTTGCAATCAACCTTTTCCCTCACACCGTATATGTTAACCTCTTTCCTTTCCATCAGCATTCTTCCATTTGTTCCTTCTACCTGATAACCAGTTATAAAAACAGCGGACCTGGGATCATCTTTTATTTTATCGATATACCATAGAACTGGACCACCATTTAACATGCCACTTGTCGTCAAAATAATGCCTGATTTTAAAGCAAGCTTTCTCCCATGATTTGAATATACAATGTTCATACTTTTCATAGCCTTATTCAATCTCTTTGGGGATTTTATGCAGTTTCCATGCTTTATTATCAAATCTGCTATTTTGCTTCCCATTCCATCGAGCCATACCTCGTAGCCAGCCTCATGCAATAAGATAGCTAGTTCTTGAGTTCTTCCAACTGCAAAAGCAGGAATTATTACTTTTCCCCCTTTTCTAACAATATCTTCTATCTCGTCTATGAATTCTTTTTCAAGCTGCCTTCTATCTGGATGCTCTGTTCCGGCATATGTCCCTTCAATAAACAAAGTTTTTGCCTTAACTGGCTTAGCCCCATGGAGCAAATTTGTTTCGATGGTGTTTATATCGCAGGAAAAGAGAATATCATGGCTCTTCAGCTCAATCATTACCGAGCCAGGAATATGTCCTGCTGGATGGAATTTTATTTCATATCCATCCAGTTTGAATGCATCGTTTTTATCAAATAGGCGAAAATTGCTTAGCGAGATGTTCATTTCATGTTCTCCATAAGGAAAAGGATATCCATTCGATTCCGCAATTTTGAGCATATCTCTGTAAAGCACTTCACTTATCTCTTTTGTTAAAGGCGTGGAATAAATTTTTGTGTTATAGCGGGATGACAACCAAGGAAGCATTCCAGAGTGATCGAGATGGGCATGCGAGAGCAAAGCAAAATCCACGGGCGGCGAGGTGGCGGGGAAAGACGGCGGGTTGCCTGGATTGAGTCCATAGTCTATGAGTAGCCTTTTGGCTCCGTCATCGAGCAATATGCCTACCCTTCCGACTTCTCTGCCGCCACCAAGTAATTTTACCTTCATTTTTTGAATATAATGATGTGCCCTATTTTAATTTTCTCCAAATCTCTCGATCCGCATGCCTTTGTATTCGAGTTTCATTGATCTCTTCACAATACATTTCATTTGAACTGGAGAAAGATTGAATTCTCTTTCCACCTCTCTGCTAAGCTCTCCCTTGCCAACGAATTCATATATTTTCTCTTCCAGTTGCTTGAATTCATCATCATCCATGAGCACAATAGAAAAAATATCTCTTATTACATCTATGGAAGACATCACATTGATATGGAAAGCTGTATAGAATGCATGATATTCTTTCTTTGCTTTTCCTTCTTTCATCGTCCATCTTGTCTCCACAAGATGAATTTTTTCAAAAAAGAGGAGAGCTTTTTTTCCATCCTCACCATACTTTTTTTCTATTTCCTCCATTGTGACCCATGTTTTTGAAACCTCATCAAAGACCTTTCTTTTAACATCGCTATCAAAAGCTCTTGAGAGCCATGCGAAATCAGTAATGTCGTTAATCAATTTGGCTTGCATCATAATATATAATGCAAATCCCACTTAAATTTCTATGCCTCAGCTATTGCAATTCCAGTTATGATGGCGATGCCATAAAAAATTTTTATTGCTTCCAGAGTTTCATGCAAAAATATGCTTGAGAATATCATTGAAAAAAAGGGTATCAAATAAACAAAGCATGAAAGGCGTGAGATTTCCATTTTTTCCATGGCGGCATACCACATTATATATGCAAGGAATGTTGGAAATATTGCGAGGAGTAACGCATATTCCACGGAAATGCTATTGAAATGAATTTTTTCAAATGGAAGCATTATGAAGAGAAAAAATGTTGCAAAGAGTGTTGAACTCGTTACCACTTCCATGGCTCTGTAACCATTGTTCAACAATTTCTTCGCAATTATGCTCCCCATTGAATAGAAAAATGCTGAAAGTAAAATGAGCAAATCTGCAGCCAGATTCGTGCTTTTGTAGCTAGATAGGAGAAAATATGTTCCGAGGAATGCAACCATTATTCCAGCAAATTTATTCCATGTGAATTTTTCTTGCAGGAAAATGCTCGAAAAAATGAGAACATATATGGGACCAGTACTCTGAAGAAAGCCAGAAATGTATGCTGGAGCAAATTGAAGAGCTATGTTCTGCAAAATAACAGGAATGGCTACGCCGATCAAAGCGAGCATGGCAAAATACTTTTCAAATTTTATTGCATTGCGAGCAATCATAACAAAAAGAAAAGAAGCAATGAGATAACGCAGGAAAGCAAAGAAAAGAGGAGAAGAGCTTTCCAGTCCAAGCTTAATCAATGGAAAAGAAGCTCCCCAGAAGAGAGGCGCCATTATAGCAAAAATCCATTTTCTATGCATGAACATGTGTTCCAGTTTCTCCATTCAAAGCTTCCCATGCTTTCTCAATGGATGTTATTATTGTTTCCTTCCCTCCATTTCTGACAAATCTTATGGCAGCCTCAACTTTTGGTCCCATAGAGCCAGCAGGAAAATGCCCTTCCTTCTGATATCTCTCCAGCTCTTTCGCCGAAACACTTTTCAATTCCCGCTGTCCTTCCTTGCCGTAATTCAAATAAACAAAATCAACATCACTCAATATAAGCAGAACATCCGCCTTTATCTGACTCGCAAGCTTTTCGGCGGCAAGATCTTTATCGATGACAGCATCTATTCCCTTTAGAATTCCATCTTCTGCTACGACAGGGATGCCGCCGCCGCCGGCAGCGATAACAATGATGCCTGCTTCCATGAGATTTTTTATGGCTTCCGATTCCACAATTGAGATTGGTTCTGGAGAGGGAACAAGCATGCGGTAACCATCGCCGTATTTTCCCATTGTATAGCTTTTCATCATTTCTTTTGCTTCTTCCTCACCATACACTGGGCCAATTGGTTTTGTCGGCTTTTTGAAGGCTTCATCATGCTTTGATACTATTACTTGTGTTATCACAGTTGCAACATCTTTTTTTATGCCCTCCTTTTTCAACTCATTTATGAGACAATTCTGAATCATGTAGCCGATTTGACCTTGCGTCAAGGAAACGCAAACATGCAATGGCATTGGAGGAACAATGCTACGAGCCATTTTTTGTTGAAGCAATATTGCTCCAACTTGCGGACCATTTCCATGTGTTATAACGAGATGCCACCCTTCTTTAATCATTTTAACAATGCTCTTCATGCTTTTTCTGGTTGCAGAAAATTGTTGCTCAATACTCGCTCTCCTGTCCCTGCCAACTATTGCGTTTCCGCCCAAAGCGACAACAGCTTTCATATTGGTATATAAGGCAGCTATAAAGTTTTATTGGAATTTGTTCTATATTTTCAGCACACTTATTCTATCAGTCATTTTATTTCCAATAAAATCATAGGCAATGGCTTCTATTGAATGCATTCCCCTCGAGTTATTCCACACCCATTTATATGGTTGCTCATCAAAAACTTTCACAAGATTTTCATCTATATATAGCTCTATCTTATCAACACCTGTTTTTTTATCGCTTGCATATATCTCTACACTTAATTTTCCAATTATCAATGGAATCGGAAAAGGAATAATTTTTCTGTCCATTATGTAAATGTATTTTTCTGGCTTTTCGATTCTAATTGAAGGGGGTGTTACGTCAGCAAATTTTATCAGCCATATATGGGATCTTTCACCATGAAACGGAAAAGTATTTCCTGCTATGATACAACCTCCGTCACTCGTAATTTGGATGCATCGACC
>JAGGXG010000075.1 GCA_021163175.1 Thermoplasmata archaeon | reverse complement strand
TCTTTATCCCTTCTTTACATAAACTCTATTTTCTTTTCATTTTTATTGAAATTTTCTTAGCGCTGGCATGGACTATCGTTATAATTGATAAAATATCTCGATGATGATTATTTTTTGAGTATTTATCCTTGATAAAAATAATTTTTAGCAATTACTATTTTTGTGTAAACCTGCCTGCCATTTCCACAATACTTTTATTATATAAAGCGATAAAGAATTTAATGGATGCTGAAGATTTTATTTCTTTGGAGAATGCAGTTACTATTTCAATTAAACATATTTGTTACGGAATAGAGGAAATAAAAAAATTAGACGGCTCTCCAGCCTCTTATCATGTAGCATTTTCTTTTCTTGCAAGTGGATTTGAAAGATTGATGAAAAGCATAATATGTTTTTGGGAATTTAAAGAAAAAGGCTGTTTTCCCAATGTTAAAAGGTATGGACATAATCTGAAAGCCTTAAAACAAAAAATTATAGAGATCTGTTACAAAATGGATTATAAAGATAAGTGTGTCGCCTGTGTCGAAGATTTAGATTTTTTTGAACACGATGATTTACTGGATAAAATTATTGAGCTACTTTCAATTTTTGGTCAAAAAGCAAGATACTATGATTTTGATAAAATCAGTGGAAACAAAATTGATTATAGTAACCCATATGAGATTATTGAGGAAATTGAGAATGAAGTGGTTTCTAAAAACAGTCAATTACGAGAACTTCAATTTGCTGAAGGAAGACATAATGAATTTATAGAAGAACTAAACAATGAACTAAGAAAATTATTCAATAGATTTGCACGAGCTTTATGCCGCCTATTTACACTTGGAGATTTAGGCGAAGATGCCACAAGAATGACAGGACGCATTTCGTCCTTTTTATTTCTTACAGACGCTGAGTTATAATTTCCAATATCTTTTCATTCCTTTATTTCTCCTTTTCGACTACATTTTTGGCAACTTTTTTATTCTTTCAAGTGCGTTGAAAGCAGTTTTATGCTCATTTTTTTATTATTTCATTATCGGCTTTTTCCATTGCAATTTCTATAAAACCTTCTCCTATTACAATTGGATTGAAAAAATAATAGGCAGTTTCTAATTTTAATTCTCTTCCTTTTCTAGGGCTTTTGATTTTTCCTCACTAAGAAGACTTATCAAAGAAGCTATTATTAAAATCAATGTTGATTTTATAATGGAAGAGAATGCTGATGCGGGGAAAATTGAAAAAGTTACGAGAAAAATAACACCCATTATTTCAAACAAACTTATGCATCATTGAAATTGCTGCTTTTATGAGATCTGCATTGCCATGTTTTGCCAGTTTTAGCATCTCTCCCATTACATATGATGGGCGGAGATAGAATCTCATATATGCTTTTTTCCTCAATTGATTTAATTCATTCATGCTCAGCAAGCTGAGATTATTTTCCTTACATGCCTTGACAAAATATTGTTTTTTATCAATCAGTCCTCCTTTCACCGCTTCATTCCATAACTGAGAACCAACTCTATATTCAAGAATATAAAATTCCACAAAGTCGAGGGGAAGCGTTGTCGCAAATCTGATGGTTTTTTCTATTTTTGCTCTATCTTCAAAAGGTGCGCCAATTATGAATGAACCAACCGTGAAAAAGCCCACTCTGTTGGCAATGCCAACGGCTTTTTTAACCTGTTCAAGTGTAATTTTTTTATTATAAAAGTCAAGAATATCCTGATTGCCAGATTCAATTCCATAGGAAATCACTCTAACACCAGCATCCCACATTTTCTTATAAAGCTCGTAATCTGCCACATTGACTCTCGCCCCTTCAACAATTATTTTTATTTCGGTATTCATTTCGATTATTCCATCCATTATCCTCATCACTCTCTTCCTGTTCAGCAAAAAATTATCATCCACAAATATTATTCCATTGTATCCTTCATCAATAATAAACTCAATTTCATCCAGAACATTTTCAACACTCCTTTCCCTGTATCTTCTCCCTGCAAAAATTTCTCGACTGCAAAATTTGCATTTATAAGGACATCCTCTGCTGCTTATCATGGCTGTGAACTTTGCCTTAAAGGGCTTAAATCCAGCTATATAGCCATATTCATATTTTTTCACCATTTCATGAGATGGAAAGGGTATTTCATCAAGGTTTTCTATGATGATGCCATCTCTGCCACCTTCTTTTCTATACACACCCGCTACAACCTTTCCATCCATAATATCCTTAAAATGCATTGCCGCATACTCGCCCTCGCCCCTCACCGCCGCATCTGCGCCCGCCGCGATGGCGTCCATGGGAAAAAGAGTGCAGTGTGGCCCGCCTGCAATGATGAAAATGTCGTTATCAATTTCTCTTATCATTTTTATTATTTTTTCGGCGTTTTTTCTGGCAAAACTTGGTATGCTTATACCTATGGCGTCGGATTGAGTGAGCAATTTTTTAATTTTAGCTGAGCCGATTCTTTCATGCCTTGCATCAATTATGCTTGTCTCAATATCATTCATTGAAAGAATTCTCGCTATGTACATTAATCCCAAAGGAGGAGCAAAAGGGGACGATGTCTTATCTGTTTCAAGAGCTTCGCCATCACCAGGCGGATATATTAACGAAACTTTCACATTTTTATACCTCCTCTACCTATAAAAACTTTGGAAAAACATTTATATACAGCAGAAAATAAAATTGATGAGAGCAACATGGAGTGGAAGCATAAGCATTGGACTTGTTAACATACCCGTTAAGATATATTCTGCAACGAAATCGAAGAAAGTGCAGTTTAAAATGTTGTGTAAAGAGCATCATTTGCCAGTTCATTATAAAATGGTTTGTGAGAATGGCGAGGAGCTGAGCAAAGATGATGTTGTGATGGGAATAGAATTCGAAAAGAATAGCTATTTTATCATAGATTCTGAAGAAATAAAGAAGCTCCGTCCTAAAAGGACGGACAACCTTGAAATATATGAATTTATCGATATTGAGCAAATAAAGCCAATATATTATGAGAAAAGTTATTATATTGTTCCGCAAAATAAAAAGGATAAAGCGTATTTTCTTCTGAAGGAATTGATGGAAGAAATGGGAAAGGCTGCAATAGGAAAAGTTGTAATAAAAAATAAGGAATATCTCGTAGCCATACAGCCGTTTGAGAAGGGTTTACTTCTTTCAATATTGCATTTCCATGATGAAATAAATTCAATGGATGAACTTGAAAATTTAGATGAAAAACCAGAAATAAATGAAAAGGAGAAAGAGCTTGGAAGAATGCTTATCCAGAAATATTACAATAAGGATTTCAAACTTGATAAATACAAAGATACATTCATGGAAGAATTAAGAGAGTTGATAAAGAAGAAGATTGAAGGAGAGGAAGTTGTTGTTCCAGAAGAAAAGCCCAAAGAAGAGCATAGTCTGATAGAAGCTTTGAAGGCGACGATAGAAAAATGAAATATTTACCGATGCTTGCTGTAAAAGGCGATGAAAGCTTTTTGGATAGCTATAACCATATTTTTGAACCAAAGCTCGATGGAACGAGATGCGTGGCAGAAGTTGGAAAAAGCATTAGATTATTTAACAGGAGGCAGAAGAACATAACAAAAAGGTATCCAGAGATTGTGGGTGAGCTAAAAAATTTTGAAAATGTTGTTTTGGATGGAGAAATAGTATGCTACAACAATGGAAAACCAGACTTTTACAGGTTGCAGCAGCGTGAACACGTTGAAAGCGAGCTTATAATTGAAATAAGAGCAAAATTAATGCCCGCAACATATGTCGTATTCGACATTCTTGAATTGAAAGGAAAGGAAATGATTAAAAAACCATTGATGGAAAGAAAGGAAATTTTGGAAGAAATATGGAATAATGGCAAGCATATTGAGCTCATTTTTTATACTGAAAAGGGGAGAAAGTTATGGGAGAGCATTAAAAAACTCGAGCTCGAGGGAGTAATGGCAAAGGAAAAAAGCAGCTTTTATTATCCCGGGGAAAGAAGGAAAGAGTGGATTAAAATAAAGAATGTTAAGAGTATTGATGTTGTTATAGTTGGCTACACCTCGTTAAAAAGAGAGATAAGCTCTCTCGGGATGGGATTGTATGATGATGGCAATCTAATATACGTGGGAAAAGTTGGAACTGGCTTTGATGAAAAAACAATGGAATTGCTGAAAAAAATGCTCAAAGAAACGAGTAAACCGTATGTAAAAAATTATGAAGATGTCTCTCCCGACATGATATGGGTTAAGCCAGAAGTGGTGGCGGAAATAGAATATCTTGAAAAAACAGACAGAAATGAGTTAAGAAGCCCATCTTTCAAAAGGCTAAGGAATGATAAGGAAGCCAGGGAATGCAGCATATCACAATTAAAATGAAGTTTAACAGCATTCAATCTTTTTTTAGGTAGATTTTATTTATAAAAGTAACTTAAATTCTTAATGCTTCGATATAGTTTCATAGATAGATTCAACGAGAGAGCGAAAAAATATGTAATGCCTATAGAAACGCCTGTAGATAAAGCAATATATAAGCCTACAAGTTTCTTTTCCATTCCTGATAAGGAGGCAGATGTATATAAATTCAAGGCTATAAAATATGCCTTCAGGCATCATTATGAAAACAATGCATTTTATCGCAAATTGTGTAGGGAAAAAAATGTTACGCCTGATGATATAAAAAGCATAGATGATTTTGTTAAAATTCCTTTAATCCCGCACGAATTTTTCAAGGAGTATCCATCTGGTAGAGAGTTTGCAGTGTGGCTTGCAAATATAATGAGTATTGAATTGCCAAAAGTTGTTATAAAAGGAAAAAATCCAACTTATGATGAGGTGATAGATGCTTTTAAAGAGGCGGGCATCATCGTCGCCTACAGCAGCGGAACAACGGGCCGTTTCACATTCATTCCGAGAGATGAGAAAAGCTACAAAATGGCTGAATATTCAATTGCGAAAAGTGCCATAGATATGTTGCAACATTGGTGGGACTATGACACATATGCATATCTTTTATTCCCTGATCCAAGAACAACCAACATATATGTTGGGAAAGTAACAGCAGTTCTTTTTGACCTGGTTAAGGATGCGAGAGTTGCAATAGAAACGAAAATAACAACAGATTTGCTCCGTATTTCAATGGGGAATATAAGAAACTTCAAGGAAAAGATGATGAGTAAATTCATACGCTCCGCCATGAAAAAAATGAATGAAAAGATGGTAAACAAAATAATAAAATGGGCTGAAGAGCGCGATAAAAACAACGACAGAATATTTTTCGCTGGCGCCCCCTTCATACTCAGCATGGTGATGGACAAAATGGAAGAGGAAGGCATATCATTCGATTTTGGCGAGCGCGGCGCTGTGCTGACGGGAGGCGGCTGGAAAACGCAGGAGGACAGCAGAGTGCCTGTCGAGGAATTCCGTAAAAGAGTTGAGAAATTTTTCGGCATCCCCTCCGAGAACTGCCTAGATTTGTATGGTATGGTGGAAGGAAACGGTTACATGGTTCATTGTCCGCAAAGCCACATGCTTCATATTCCAAAAACATATTTCCATCCTTTTGTGCTGGATGAGGAAGGTGATCCAGTTGGTGAGGGCGAAGAGGGAAGATTTGCATTTTTGGACGCTATTCCAAGGAGCTATCCTGGTTTTATTATAACAGGAGATAAGGTTAAATTGAAAAACTCGTGCGAGTGTGGAAGAGAAGGGTATGTTCTGGAGCCCGAGATAAGCAGGATAAAGGGGGAGGAAATAAGGGGTTGTGCGGAGGAAATGAGGAGAATAATGATGGGTGGTTAATATGGGAAAATTGAGAGAAATCAGGGAGAAAGGATATGTAATTCCATGGAAAATGCTGAAAATAACCATGGGAGCCTTGCCAGCTTTATTGAAAGCCATGGTGAAGCATCCAGTGCTTATAATGAAAAGCAATATGCAGGCTAGAAAGATGGAGGAACAATTGAAACATGAGTTGCCATATGAAATACCTGAATATAAACCAGGGATGCCATATTATAAGGAAAACAAACGTTATTTACGCCCCACACACCTGTGCAACAGTCATGCTCCTGAAATTATAGCTCTTGCTAATGAACTTGGCGCCTTCGAGCTTGAGCCATATGAATACGCCAACAATGTTTTCAATTTTGTTAAAAGAAACATAAAACTTGCTTTCGTTGGATTGGATAGGGAAGTTGACACACTCAGGCGTGGAAGTGGAACATGCATACATCAGCTTTCATTGATGATTGCTCTGCTTCGCGCAGGCGGCGTGCCAGCCCGATATCGCCTCTATAGCCTTGCAGTTGTCGAATCATTGTATCAAAACGAGGTTACTGCCTCAGAGATTGTAAAGGAATGGTACGATGCCATGGGAGCATTCATGCTTCATGGAACAGGAGAGATATATATAGATGGTGAGTGGGTTATAGCAGATCCAACATTTACACCAGAATATGAAGCGGCGATGGGCATTCCATTGGCAAAACTTGGAGAAGATCCAACTGGAATATGGAATTTGCCAGTGAAGGGAACTGAGATGGTGCTAGAAGGCTTACCGTATGGCGTAGGCATGGCATGGAATTTGCTCACCAACTGGATTGCAAGAGGAGAAAGACTGAAAGTGGATATGAGCATGGAAAAAGCAAGAGAAAAAGGAAGAAAAATATTGCAGGAAATGGGAGAAGAAGCATATGATGAGATGGTGAGAAAGAAATATAAGGCCAAGATACCAAAGATAACACTTGAAAAAGCTCCGCAAATAGTGTTTGTGGATTAACCGAATCTGATTACATTTATGCTTTCTTCCTTTTTATTTCCCAATTTATCGTAAGCTATGACCTTTATGATATGCTCACCATTGGTTGCATTTTCCCAGTAATATAGATATGGTGTGCTCTTATCAACAAAAGATAACTTGCCATCGATATAAAATTCAACTTTATCAATACCAATGTTGTCCTTTGCGTGAGCAAGTATGGTTAACCCGCCGATTGCAATTGGCTTATGAAAGATTCTCCCAAGAATCCATGCATATTCATTGTCAAAAAAGTAAATGCAACCTTCTTTTGGTTTTATTATCTGTATATCTGGAGATGTGTTGTCTATATATACAATCGCACGATCAGAATCACTCTGGTTTTTAGCATCTACAACAGTCAGATTAACAGTATAAATCCCTTCTTCTGAATAAGCATGCTTTGGATTTTGTTCGTTGCTCGTGTTTCCATCTCCAAAGTTCCAGATATAAGAAAGCTCGTCGCCATCAGGATCAGCGCTTTTGTTTCCATTGAATGTTATTTCATCACCAGCATGTCCAAAATATGGCCCTCCTGCGTCGGCGGCGGGAGGCCAGTTGTAGTCGTTGCTATCATAATTTACATATATCATTACATATTCGATCTGGCAATCTCCATATTTTATCCTGAAAAATCCATTCTCCCCCCAGTATTTTCCCCAGCTGTTCTTGCATATCCAGCATTGCTGGGCATCGTCATATCCTACAAGAATAACCTGGTGATTTATGTGACTTGAAGGCTCATCTCCCGGATGCTCATATACGCCCCCACTATATGAAAAGAAATCATTATAGACAGCCATATCAACAACAAATGGCCCGCTTTCCACAAGCATTCTTTTCATATAATCTCTTCTAGGATTTGGAACATATCCATACCCAATTATCGGAACAAGCTTTTCTTTCCAGTCGGGGCATTTTTTGCTGCATGGAATGTCATCATCTGCCCTGTAAGGGAAACAATCTTCCAGCAGGGCGCCACCGTGCATGAACATGTATTTATAGGCATTATATGCGTTCCATCCGCTGCAGCCTCCGCTGTCGGGAGGGCACGAAAGAAGATATTGCTCGGAGAGATCAGGATTGAAAGATGCACAGCCTTCCCTTATTTTTATTATCGATTCTAGGGCGCCGATAGCAGCGAAATCCCAGCAGGAGCCGCAGTTACCCTGATTTTTTGCAGGCGTCGTCCAGTCCTGCCCCAAATAATTTCTCCAGTCCCAGCTTGATGGGAGAGGCGAGGTGGAAAGAATTGGTTTGCTACCGATGCTTACATTTTCATTTAATTTTGCTGGAATACAACCGAGAGGATATGCAGTTATTAAATTCCCTGAATTTTTTTCACTGGGTTGCAGAGAAAAGGATGGTGAAACAATTGCAAAGGACAAAATTAATAAGAGGGCTATTTTCCCCTTCATAAATTCAAATAAAGTAGGAATATATAATTTTGTTGACAAAGAAGCGGGCTTGTTCTCAAATTTTTCTTTATGTTATGGGTGAGTAAATTTATTATATATCGCCTGCCATTCCATATAAATGCAGATATGCAGATGTGAGCCAGAAAAAATAAATGAATTGCCGGAAGATATACAAAAGCTTGTATGGAGGGCTTTTTTCTATCTTTCTCAGATTGAGAATTATTTAAATAAATGCTCCTTCAGGAGAGATGAGCTACCTGTCAAAAAATTTTACAAGTATTGTGAAGCTTTGGAAAATATCGAAAGAATAATAGAAAGGAAGTGCGAGAAAAAAGGTTTGGACAAAATTCTTTTGTGCTAAGAGAGCAAAAGTTAAAATAGGGCAGGGGTATAAAAACGATGTGTCTTGCCATTCCAGGAAGGATTGTAAAAATAAATGGAGAACATGCAATAGTTGACTATGGAGGGGCTATTAGAAAAGCAAACATAAGTTTGATTGATGCAAATGTTGGAGATTATGTTATTGTTCATGCTGGTTTTGCCATACAAAAGCTTGACGAAAAGGAAGCTTTGGAAACTTTAAAGACATGGGAGGAGCTGCTGAATCAATAATTTTTCCCATGACCATATTTGTATTCGATGGCGCATGCTCCCTCGCTGCTCACCATGCATGGGCCGACTGGCGTCGATGGCGTGCAAACTTTGCCAAACAATGGACATTCCCATGAATGTATTTCTCCTCTTATGACCTCGCTGCACCTGCATCCAGGCGGTTCTTCGAATTCCTGATCCTTTACATGCTCTATAACATCTTCAAAAACCTTTTTTGCGTTTATCTCATCATATTCCTCTTTTATCTCGAGGCCACTCTCCTTCAAAACAGGAAATCCACGCCATTCTATGTCGCTAGAATAAAAAACTTCATCGAGTAAATCAAGTGCCTTTTTATTCCCCTCCGGCTTAACAACCCTGCTATACTCGATCTCAACTCTTGCCTTACCATCCTCGATCTGCCTCACAATCATATAAACAGCCATGAGCATATCAAGAGGCTCAAAACCTGCTATAACCTGTGGAATTCCATATTTTTCAGATATTGGCTCCCATGGTTTGCTTCCTATTATCGTAGAAACATGCCCCGGCAATATTATGCCATCCAAATCAACGCGCCCCATAGCGGCGATGCCAATTACAGCAGGCGGCGTGCGGCGATGCGAGCTGTAAACATAAAAATTGGGCGGCATTCTTTTTATTACATATGCTGTTGATGGAGCTGTTGTTTCAAAACCCACACCAAAAAATACAACTGGCTTTTTTGTTCTCTCTGCTATTTCAACTGCATCCTCTATACTGTAAACGACCCTTATATCCTTTCCTTTTGCTCTCTCATCTGCAAGAGAACCATCCTTGCCGGGAGAGCGAAGCATATCCCCATATAATGCAATGATTGCTTTATCTGTGATTGCTTTAACTTCTTCTATTTCTCTTATTGTTGTAACACAAACGGGGCAACCTGGTCCTTCTCTTACATCAATTCCAGCATCGAAAAATATTTTGTCCAATCCATGTCTAACAAGTGTATCCTGATGTGTTCCACAAACATGCATTATTTTTAGATTGAGTTTCCTTTTTTTCAATTCCTGATATATTTTTTTGGCTATTCCCTCATCTCTAAATTGAAACATGCTTACAATGAATATGATTTTTTAATATTTAGTGTTTCTTGCTTTTCATGAAATACTTTCAAGAACAATGCAGTTATGGGCCGAGATGCATCATCCCATGCACTTCATCATACAACTCAAAGTTATAAGCCAATTCAAGCTCGCTTTTTAGCAGGTAATAATGGCTCTCTTCCATAGCTGAAAGATATCTTGCTATAGCTTTCTTCCTCCTTTTCCAATTTTTCCTCCATATCTTTGTAAAAATTTGCTGCCCATGTTCTCTTCAGGCAACTTTTTCTTAAAAAGATTTTCCAGCACTTTTCTATGCCCTATTTCTTCATTCTGCAAAAACTTAAATTTTATTGGCTCAGTCCATTTCAACCCTAAATGCAACATCATTTTGCAATCTTGTAGCCAACAACTCCAAGAGAATAAACAAAGAGTATGAAAAACGAGATTGTCGAAAAAATCGTGAGATTTAAATTCCCATCCCCGTAGTGGAACAGGGGATGGGAATGAGATACTGGAAGAAATACGATGCGAAATATAAATTGGGCAACATTAAAAATCTTTACTATTTTATTCGATCAAAAGCAAAGAAACTCGGAAAACCATTTGATAGAAAGAGTAAAAGAGGGAGACCCTATACCATTAGCCCGTATGAAT
>JAGGXG010000152.1 GCA_021163175.1 Thermoplasmata archaeon | reverse complement strand
CATATATCTCTTCTTTCCAAATCTTATGCTTGTAAAAGATGCGCCGGGTACCCACTCATACACAAATTCATGGCCGCATTTTGGGCATCTCAATTTGCTTTTCATAGTCTCACCTTCTCCAACGATAAATTAGTGATACATAACCTTTTGGTTTTTGAGAGCAGTGGAATTTCATATAACGTAGAATATGCGAAATTTTTATTCGCATAATCTTTATAATTGAAGTTAAAGCGAAGTGTTTTTGCTTCATTTTTCATTAATTGATATGCATTTAAGCCTTAAAAAATCTTACTCCGTGGTGTGGTTTGATTGATGTGTACTCGCTGTCCATCATCTCATTCATCTCATTTTCATCCATCTTTTCCTATTCTTTTCATATCTCCTTTTTCTTCGAGCATGGCTAAAAGTTCCATCAAATTGCATTATAAGTTTTCCTTTAGGTTACAAGAGAAGAGAATAGAAGGAGAAATCATAACATCCTCTATAAAATCAGACTAAGATAGTTTTCTTCTTTTCCAGAATATTGCTATCGCTACCGCCGCTATAGCGATGACAACTTCAAAGCCTGGCGTGCTGCTTCCATTGTTATTGTTGCTATTGTTGTTATTATTGCCATTGCCTTCATTATTTCCAACATATTCTGGCTTCGTTACCTTAATTCCTTTTGATATACGCAGCATATTTGCTATCATGTAAGCATATTTGTAGTAAATCAATGCATCACTCTTTCTTTCCATGCTTCTTCCAAACTCATAATAGCTTACCGCCAGAAGTGGTTCAATGCTTTCATTTCTTGCCTTTATTATCGCATAACTCGCCATCTGCATTGTTCTGTTAACTTTATCTTCTGTAAGCCCTCCTATGGCTTCTATTGCAATATTTGAATTTGCTATCGATTCCAGTGAGTTAAATAAACTTGCAGCAGGGAATTCATTTATTTGTTCGCCAGCTTTATCGAGTAAATCCTTTGCATTTGAAATGAAATTGCTGCTGCTTCCAGTTTCTTCAACAAGTGTTTGAGCATAAGCATAGATTTGCTTTGCATAGTCATAATAACGGGAAGCTATGCTTCTAACAGCGCTTTCATTTATGACATTGCTTTCATTGAATTTCCTGCTCAAGTTTACCCACCAGTAAACAGTCTTGCTCCTCTCCATCGCATATGCTAAGTCATATAAAGATTGCAAAGCCTTTGAATCATCTTCATATATCGTTCCCTTATATTTCATAAATGATTTCCATTCTTTCCTGCTTTCATTTAACAAAGCCATAGCATCCATGGCGCGGGTTTGCGCCGCCCCAACACATTGCAAACTTATGAGCCCATTTATCTTGCTGTTCTTGGCAAATTCATAGGAGGCGTTGACAGCATTTGAAACATTTGTGAAGAAATCATTCATATCCTCGCCTTCATAAAACTTGCAAGCATATATAACGAAACGAGAATTTATCATTGACTGAAATGCCTTGCTTATCCCATAATAATAAAACCCATTGTTTTCTGCTATCATGGCATTTTTCAAATCCTCCTTTGATTCATCGAGCCTGTTTTGTATTTGTCCGCGAGGATTGAAAAACCATGTTCCAACTGGAATGTTTGCCTTATCAAATTCATTTTTCGCTTTCTCATAACTTTGATTAGCTTCGCCTATTGTCTTTTCTGTCAATGGCTTCATTATGTTTCGGTAATCATATGTTGTTATCGGCTTTGATGATTTTTCCTCTGGAAATTTATAGCCTGTGAAATAATAAAATGCTTCATTTATGTCCTCTACTTCTTTGACGACGAGGCCATATTTTTTATACAATACTTCGGAAACATTCACTGGCTCCCGTTGCCCAATAACGATCCAGCCATGCCTTGTATAATTTGTTACATATTCAATCATCTGCCCTTTTGGAATGAGGAAAAGCTTTTTACCTGCTTTGGCAACAGCTTCACCTTTCTCCAGAATTCCACCAACTGGACCAATGCTTCCATCAGGATTTATCATTCCTGTCATGGCAACGCTATCATTCAAATTTATTCCTTCAAGTAAGGCAAGAGTTGCAACTGTCATAGTAGCGCCAGCAGATGGGCCGCCCACGATGGGCGAGTCAGAGCTAACATAGAAAAGGAAATCATATTTGCTTTTATCAACGCCTGCCAGAGCGCATGCAACATCGACAGCAAGCTTGGCAGAACCCTGCATATCTATCTGTGTCAAAGGAGAGGCTGCAAAATAAACATTGCCAGAGCCATTCATCATCGTTACATTTATGTGCGTTATAACCCCAAAATACCCATTTTTCCCCTCGCCGACGGCAGGCGCCGCTATCGTAATGCTTTTATATACAACACTGCGATGCCATTCTTTTATATCGTATGCATTTGCAAAAGAAGAAACAAGCAAAATGCCAACTATGAATACAATGATTCTTCTCATGGATTATCCTATACATTCCAGAGTTTAAATTTTTTGGTTCAATTTTAAAAGGATTTGGTCTCATAAGCCTTTTCTAAATTTTTCGGATGCATTCAAATAAATTCACCATGTGTGAGAAGAGAAAGAGAAAAAGAAAAATTTAAATTAAATTCCCGCATATATCAAGAATGACAGAGAAAATAGAAGCATATATTTTGCTTACTGTCGAAATAGATAAGGTTGAGAGAGTATTAAAAGAAATAAGAAAAAAGATAGCGAAAGCCAAGGAAGCAAATGCATTGACTGGACCATATGATGCAATAGTTCGTGTTGAGGCTTCCAGCCTTAAAGAGCTTACGAGAGAGATATTGCCATCGATGTATAAAATAGATGGTGTAATAGATACAACAACAGCAATAGTTATAGATCTTGGAGAAGAATAAAACATGGGGGAAAAAGAGAGAAAAACATCTCAGACATATTTTGCATGGAAGAAAAAATTAAGGAGAAGGAGAAAAAGAAGGAAACTCCTCCTCATTTATCTCATGAAAAGAAGGAAAAAGGCTGTTTTGAGAAGGACGATCATAAAAGTTGAAAAGGTTCGGATAACCCCAATGGAAGGGCTCGCCATACTCATTGGCACTCAGGTCGGCGCGGGCGTGCTAGGATTGCCATATGCTGCCTCTCGCGTTGGCTTGCTGCCAGCGATATTTGTTTTATTTGGTGTCATGCTTTTAATGCTTTTCACGGCTTTGATTGTTCTTGATTTTTCCGCCAGCATGCATGGGGCGCAGATGAGCACCATAGCAGAGAATGTGCTTGGAAAGGCTGGTGGCTGGATAATGTATGCCAGCATTGCCTTGATGAGCTTTGGTGCTTTGCTTGCATATGTGGCAGGAATGGGAAGCGTTTTTTCACAGCTTTTTGGAATTGAAAAGAACCTGGGGGCTGCAATATTCTGGCTTATAGCCTCGATAATAATATATGAGGGAGTTGAAGCAAGCGGGAAAACGGAGTTAATAATGAATTATCTCATGCTTGCCCTCTTCATTGGCGTTGTGGTATTGCTTGCTCCTCATGCAAAGTTAAGCAATGCCTTATATG
>JAGGXG010000096.1 GCA_021163175.1 Thermoplasmata archaeon | reverse complement strand
GCCACTTCAGGCACTATTATTTCCTTTTCCACACTAATTTTTTTGATTTCATCAAGCATTTTGGGGCTAAAATATGGAATTATTATCGATATCATGCTTTCCTTACCTTCAGCTTTAATCTTTCCTGTGCCACAACAATGATTTCCTCTCCCTTTTTAACATTTTCATCTGCTTCAGCATTCCATATTTCTCCCTTTACCTTAACCTGTCCCCTTGGATTTAAATCAGTGATGGCAATACCCTTTTGTCCTATCAAATCTCCATATCCAATGCGTGGCTTTAATTTTTTAGCTTTTGAAACCTTATATAAAGCGTAGGCAAAGAATATTGCCACGGTCACAATAATCAAAATGCTTCCGAGTCTAAAAGAGATATACCACCTTCTGGGCATTTCATGAATAGACTGCGAGGGGGGAATGAGCATTATTCCAAACACTAGTGAAACGATTGCCATCGCCGTCCAGAAACCGAATGTTGGGGTGTGCGCTTCTATTATCATAAAAACTATGCCAAGGATAATGAGTAAAATTCCAGCAGCATTTATTCCAATGTAAGATAAGCCATACAGGGCAAGTATTATGAAAATGGCTCCTATTGTTTCTGGGAGATGGAAGGTTGGTGTAAAGAAACCTATTATCAATCCAAAAAGTCCAATGGTTAGTAAAAGAGAGGCTATGCTGGGGTCAGTTAAATAATTTATTATTTTCTCTCTCACCCCCCATTCTATTTCGATTATTTCAGCATCGCTTGTATTTATTTTTCTTCCCTTAACAACCATACCATTTATTTCATTAAGCAGCTCTGAGAGATTGGAAGCAACGATTTCTATACATCCCTTTTCCAGAGCTTCCTTTTCATTCAAAGCTATATTCTCTGTAACAAATTTTTCAGCCATGCTCGCATTCCTTCCATGCTGCTCCGCCAGGCTCTTCATTTTTGAAGCATAAGCATTTATCTCTTTCTGGGGCGCCTCTTCAGGCATACCAGTAGCAGGATTTATTATGCGGGGCTGGCAGGCGCCGATGGTTGTGGCGGGCGCCATTGCAGCTATATCAGAAGCCATCAGAATGTAAGTGCCGGCGGAAAAAGCCTGGGCGCCAGAAGGAGCAACATATATTACGACAGGTGTGCGGGAGGCTTCGATTTTTTTTATTATGCTGTTCATTGCATTTGCCATGCCTCCCGGGGTGTCAAGCTTGATTATCAATGCCTCACCATCTTTTGCAGCATCTATTGCCTTTTCAAATTGCTGCTCTGTTCCGCCTGCTATCATGCCTTCAATGCTTGCAACATAAATTTTTTTATGCTCAGCCAACGATACATTTGAAAGGAGCGTAAGAATTAATATGACAAGGAGTAATCTTTTCATGCAACAATAATGAAAAATATTTATAATGGTTACTCAGCTATTTCCCCGCGTGTAACAAAATTTTTGATTACATTTTCAACTCTGCTTATCGCATTTATTGCTTTCAAAACCTTCTCTCTTTCATTCTCATCAAGCTCTTCAGCCATTAGCCCCATGTAACCCTTTGCTATCGCCAGTGGGTTGAAGAAGTAATGCGCTGTCTTGAGACGGAAATTTCTTTCCCTTTCAGACAGTATTTTTAATTTTTCTTCTCTTTTCCTTTCCTCGGTTACGTCAACTCCAATATTTATCTTGCCAATGAAATTTCTTTTTTCAAATAATGGATATGATGAGTAAAGAAGGAGTCTCGCATCACCATTTTTTGTATGAATGTTCATTTCATACTGTTCATTTCCTATCTTTTTCATTTCCCTGCTTTCAAGTATATCCTCCATCCTCCTCCCTATTATATCCCCAATATTTTTTCCAACCATTTTTGAAAATGCATTGTTTGCAAATATTATCTCTCCTTCCTCATTTTCTATATATATGCTTTCACTTGCAAGCTCCAGTATTTTTTCATACAATTTTTTCACTTCTTTGAGTTTCTCTTCCTTATCTTTGAATTTTGTCTCATTTCTTATAACAAGCATGGCAACGTTTTTATCAAGCATTTGTGATTCGATAGCCAGATAAAGTTTTCTTTTTCCATATGAAACCCATTTTTTACTTTTTAAACCATTCGAAAAAATTTTATCAGTATATCCCACAAGGAAAGGAAATACCGATGATATATTTTTACCAATAGCCTCCTTTTTGCTCAGTCCAAATTTTTCTATGGCCTTGTTTGCAAATATGATTTCATTACCATCGTTTATAAAGCATATCACATCTTCTAATCTGTCCAGAGCCTTTTGATGCAATCCCATTTTTCCCACAGGATAGCTTTTTTTATTATAAAAATTAATCGATATTTTTCGATTTTATGAAACTTCTCGCTTCTCCAGCAAGATATAAAGAGCCGACTATGGCAATATCACCATCCATTTTTTCAGCAATTTCAATCGCCTCTTCAACACTTTTAGCAACAATAGAAGGATAAAATTCTGCTATTTTTTCTGGCTCCATAGCCCGATCATTTCTTGCCTTTGTCACAATTAATTTTTTTGCTAAAGGTGAGAGTAATTCAATCATTTTTTTAACATCCTTATCTTTCATTGCTCCAAATATAACAATTGGCTCTATTTTCATCTCTTCCATCGCCATTGTGAAAGCTTTTATGGCAGCAGGATTATGGGCGCCATCTATTATAAATCTACCAATCTTTTCCATTCTCGCTGGAATGGCAACGTTTTGTATTGCCATTGTTATAACATCCTTTTCCATATCAAGCAATTCAAGGGCTTTCACTGCCATAGCAATATTGCTTCCCTGATAAAGGGCATTCATTTTCGGCTTTATGAAATATTTTTCATCTGCTTCTATTAAAAAGCCATTGCGATAACGAGACCATTTAAAATGTTCTCCCTCCACATACAACTCGCTTCCTCTTTCCCTTGCAATCCTTTTTATAACTTCTAAAGCTTTTCCTTTACATGCCGTTATCACTGGTGCACCTTTTATTATTTCTGCTTTCTCTCTTGCTATTTTCTCAATGCTTTCCCCAAGCCATTGTGTGTGTTCTATGGCAACATTCGTTATTATCGTAAGCTCGGGTTTTAGAATATTGGTTGCATCATATCTTCCACCCATCCCAACCTCAATTACAGCATAATCAACGCCTCGCTCCTCAAAATATTTTAATGCTAAAGCAGTCAATGCTTCAAAATATGTGAAATTATATTTGCATAACCATCTGTAGCTTTCGAGCTCATCATCCTTGATTTCTTCGCCATTTATTTTTATCCTTTCATTTACTCTCTGGAGATGCGGAGAAGTATATAGCCCAACCTCGTATTTTTTTGAAAGGGCTCCCGCTATAAAATGGCTTACGGACCCTTTTCCATTTGTTCCGCCAACATGTATTGCCTTAAAATTCTGTTTCCATTCCTTTTTAAATTCATTCATTCGATGTAAACTTAAATCTATTCCTGCTTTGCATTTATCAATCCACATCAGTATCCTTCCGAATATAAAACATCAGGATATGAATATTTTTCAAGCCAAGAATCGCCAGGCAGAATCTTTACCCTCCTCCCTTCTATAACCAATCTATCCTGCTCAAATAAATCTATGCTTCTCGGCAAAATTTGGTGCTCAACTTTCAATATGCGAGCTGCAAGGCTATCTCTATCATCGTTAGGCAAAACTTTTACAGCTGCCTGCAGAATTATTGGGCCGTGGTCAGGTTTCTCATCCATGAAATGGGTTGTGCATCCAGCTATTTTAACCCCATATTCTATGGCCTGCCTTTGAGCATCGACACCCTTAAATGATGGAAGCAGTGCAGGATGTATGTTTATTATTTTGTTTCTCCATCTTTCTATAAACCATGGCGACAATATTCGCATATACCCGGCGCCAATAACAAGCTCCACACCATGGCTTTGCAATAATTCATCCATTTTCTCCTCATGCTTTCTCTTATCGCTTGCATCAACATAAAAGGCAGGAATTTTGTTGTTTTTCGCTCTCTCCAAGGCAAAGGCATTTTCATTATCACTTATTACAATGCTTACCTCAGCATTTATGAGCTTATTTTTACATGCATCGATAATAGCCTGCAGATTTGTTCCTCTTCCTGAAGCTAAGACGCCAAGCTTAAGCATGATATTAAATCGAAACCAATATTTATTGGCTATGGCAACGACTATTCTATTCTTGTATGCTTTTACATCACATTCTTTACAGACTTTTCCAGAATCATCTGTTAAAAAGTAATAGAAATGTTTATCATATGGAGTAGCATACATTTATGCAAGGAGTAAATATAATAAAATGGTTATCGAGGGATAAGAAAGTAGATGAAATTTT
>JAGGXG010000132.1 GCA_021163175.1 Thermoplasmata archaeon | reverse complement strand
CTATAAAATTATTTCTCCCAAATTTTATTTCCTTTGCTTCTATTATTTCATATTCCACCATTTTATCAATCCAAATGTATAACTTCATCGGATTTAAATCTTTGGGCTTAAGCTTGGTTTCATAACCATTATATAACCATATTTTTTTCAATCTTGATGGAATTTGAAGAAATAGAGAAGAAATGGCAGAAAAGATGGTTTGATGAAAAAATTTACGAGGCAAGAAAAGAAAAAGGTAAGAAATTTTTCATTCATTTTGCATATCCTGGTATATCGGGTTATCTTCATGTAGGGCATATGCGAGGCTTTACCTATTCAGATATAATTGCAAGATATAAAAGAATGAATGGTTACGATGTTATTTTTCCAGCTGGTTTCCATGCAACTGGTTTACCAGCTGTAAGCCTTGCAAAAAAGGTGGAAAGAGGCGACGAAAAAACATTGCAATATTTGCGTAGCAATGGTTGTCCTGAAGAGATAATAAAAAAACTTTCTGATCCAATAGAAGTTGTAAAATATTTCAGCAATGTATATGTCGAGGAATACTGGAAAAAATTCGGTTTCCTCATCGATTACACCCGCCTCATGGATACCATCTCGCCCGGTTATAAAAAATTCATCCAGTGGCAATTTTATAAATTGAAAGAGCTTGACTTGCTGATTCAAAAGCCTCATTACGCTCCATATTGCCCGAATTGCGGTCCAGTTGCAGTCGATAAATCTGAAACGGATATATCGCAGGGTGGAGATGCCGAAATTCTGGAATTCACGCTCATAAAATTCAAAATGGATGGCTATATTCTGCCTGCCGCCACCCTGCGGCCTGAAACAATTTTTGGCGTTACGAACATGTGGGTGAATGGGAGCGAGGACTATGTCATCGCTAGAGTTGGCAATGAGAAATGGATTGTGTCTGAGAAGGCTGCATTTAAATTAAAGCATCAGATGGATGGTGTAGAGGTTATTGAAAAAATTAAAGGTAGCGAGCTGGTCGGCAAAAAATGTGTGGCTCCTCTAATTGAAAAGGAAGTGCCAATATATGATGCAAAATTTGTCGATACAAGCGTTGCAACAGGCGTTGTCATGAGTGTGCCCGCCCATGCTCCATATGACTACGTTGCCTTACGCGACATGAAAATGCCCGTTGAACCAATCGTTATAATAAAAATCAAGGGATATGAAATTCCAGCAAAGGAAATAGTCGAAAAGATGGGCATAAAGGATCAGCATGATGAGCGTCTTGAAGAGGCAACTCAAATCATATACAAAGAGGAGTTCCATAATGGAATAATGAATGAGAATTGCATGGAATATGCTGGAAGGAAGATAAATGAGGTTAAGGATGAAATAAAAGAAAAGATGCTGCAAAGAAATGAAGCTGCAATAATGAGAGAGTTTTCAAAGAGGGTTATATGCAGATGTGGAGCAGAAGTTATAATCAAAAAGATTCCTGATCAGTGGTTTATAAGGTATAGTGATGAAGAGCTAACGGAAAAAAGCAAGGAGCATGTTAAAAACATGAATATATATCCTTCTGAATACAAAGAGGAATTGCCAAAAGTTCTGGACTGGTTTGGAGACAGGGCATGTATAAGGCAAGGCTCCTGGCTTGGAACAGAATTTCCATTCAAAAAAGGATGGGTTGTAGAGCCGATTTCTGACTCAACGCTATATCCTGCATATTACATCATTTCAAAATATGTTAATAATGGAGAAATAAAGCCAGAGGAAATGAATAACGATTTCTTTGATTACGTCTTCCTCGGAAAAGGAGAAGCAAAAAACGAAACATGGAAGAAAATAAGAGATGACTTCCTCTACTGGTATCCGGTCGATATAAATCTCGGGGGCAAGGAACATAAAACGGTCCATTTCCCTGTTTTCATAATGAATCATGTTGCAATAATGGAAAAGCGGCACTGGCCCCGCGGCATATTCGTAAACTGGTGGGTGACGCAGCAGCAGGGCGAGAAAATATCAAAATCAAAAGGTGGGGCAGAGCCCATTCCTGGAGCAAGTAAAAAATATGGCGTGGATACCATGCGCCTTTACTATGCTCATGCCGCCTCCCCTTTCGTCGATGTTGAATGGGATGGAAATGCTGTTGAGCAATACAAAAAAAGGCTAATAAAAATATGGACTTTCTTTGAGGAACTGTTGAAGATTGATGGAGGGAAAAGCAGGATAGATGAATGGCTTGTTTCGGCTTTTAATAAGGAATTGAAAAGTGTTGAAGAAGCGATGAAAGAATATGAATTCAGAAAAGCATCGAATTCCATCTATTTTAATATCTACTCCATCCTTCAATGGTATGTGAGGAGAGGTGGAAAGAATAAGGAGATTATAGAAAACGTTGTTGAACAATGGATAAAAGCAATGGCTCCATTTACGCCCCATATTGCAGAAGAGATGTGGGAAAAACTTGGCAAAGACGGCTTTGTATCATTGCAGCAATATCCAGAGGCAGGGGAAATAAATGAAGAGGTTTTAATAAATGAAGAACTGCTGATAAAGACGATAAATGATATAGAAGAGATAAAGAAGGTTACAAAAATTCAGCCAAAAAAAGTTTTTATATACGTTGCCCCACAATGGAAATGGAAGATTGTTGAGATAGCAAATGAATTGAAGAAGGAAGGAAAACTGAACATGAAAAATTTGATGATGGAAGCAAAAAAAATTGGAATGGATATGAAAAAGGCATCGAAATATGCAGCAAAGTTAATAGAAGACATGAAAAAAATGGAATTTAAGAGAGTGAATGAGTTTGATTATATAAAAGATTCAAGAGAATTCATTGAAAAGGAGATAGGTTGCGAAGTTGAAATAATGGATGAAAATGCAACATATGATCCTGCTTCAAAAAAAGAGCAGGCAATGCCTTTAAGACCCGCCATATATATTGAAAGCTAAGAGCTAACTTCTTTTATTTCAATCCCGCAGGGCGTTGGAAGCTTCGCATTTGCTCTTCTCAAAGCCTCCTTAGCAAATTGCACATTCTCGGGCGTTGTCCATATCGTTATCAATTTCTGCCCTTCTTTGACGCGGGCAGCAGTTCCGACTGGCTTTCCGTACGCCTTGCGCATTCCCTGCGAAACTCTATCTGCTCCTGCTCCCGTTGCTTGCTTGTTTTCTCTTACGACGACGTGAGGATAAATCCTTATTTTCATTCTGTAATTTGATTTTCCAGCTTTGCTTACGATGTAGCGGTTTGCTGCAACACGGGCAGCCTCTAAAGCACGATGCAATATATTGCATTTCTCCTTTGCAAAAAGTGTGACTTCAACAGGAAATTCTGCCGTAAGATTGCCCAGATCAAACTGACTTATCCTTGGATTTGGAACTCCACCAATGTATTCCTTTCTTGTAGTGACTCTGCCTCTGATGTCTCTATACATTCGCGCTGGCTTCCTCGACATGGAGAAGAGATATTGTATTGTTATATAAATTTAATCATCGATTCTTCGCAACATCAAACAACATTAATATATTGTCCTCTTTCATACAACGCATGGAAACAATTATAGGGCTTGTAGCAGGAGCACTAACCAGCTTTGGTTTTGTTCCTCAAATTGTTAGAGGCTTAAAAACAAAGAGGATGGAGGATGTTTCATATTATATTGCCTACAATACTTGCCATCGGCATGTCTTTGTGGCTTGTTTACGGCTTGCTTCGCCATGATATTGCCATAATAGCTGCAAACATTTTTGGAATAGCATGCAATATCGTTATTGTTGAGAGACCGTCAACTTAAGAATAATTTTATAGTTCCTCCTTAATTTTTCCCATGAATGAGGGGATGGGAATAATCGAAAGGATAGCGAAATGGATAGAAGAAAAGAAAATTTTTGTTAGAGAAAGAAAAAGCAATGTAAAAAGAGCATTAGGAATGCTATTATATCATGCAGGATTGAGCTATAATAAAACTATGGAAAATATTCCATAGAAAGCATGCAAAATTGGATAGAGACGTTTGCTGGGTTTAGAAATTTCTATAAAAATTTGGAGGCGAGTTGATGGTCTCGGTGCCGCAATGTGTAAACGATAGGAAGTGATGGATGGCCGTCGCAAGATTTAAGAGTATTTTATGAGTACTTTTTCGATCCAGGGTTGCAATACGTAGAGATACAAACAACGCTCGGATTTGGAATTGTAACATTCTGGGTTAATGGCTCATCATAAAAAATAAAGGGAAAAGCTATGTAGCTATAGGAACATCTCCTCATGGAGGCAATGGTTTTGGTGATGAGGGATTTGGATTTGATTGTGTTGTGAAATGCCATGTCTCGCTGCTTGTTGCAGCTTTTCCATCACTTGCAACAACTGGGAAGTATTTTACCAACATATCTCCATACATGCAATCTTGCATCGTTCATTTGGCTTATTTCCTCAGAATAATAAGCGATTCCATTTCCTTCGAATCCTGGCCTCTTCACCACTTTATCTTCAATGTATTTCCATCATGACTGTGTGGGGATATTTTAGCAATTGTTCATCAAAGCAAAATTATTCCAAACCTTTTTATGCATGAATCTATATACTCGTATGCAAGAACTTGCTTCTCTAAGCTCCAAAGAGCTCAAACAGGAGCTCGGGAAGGCGGAGGAAAAATACCAGCAGCTAATACAGAAAAGAGATGAATTGAACCAGATGGCTAAATTGCTAAGAGAAGAAAGAGACATGCTCAATCAGGAAAAGAAAAAGCTTATAGAAGAGATGCATGAGGTAAAGAAAAAAAGAGACGAGCTCGTCAAGCAAATGAGAGAGCATAAGAAGCTAAGAACAGAATATCAGCAACAGGCAAGAGAGCTTATTGCCAAAAAAAGAGAGCAAAGAAAGAAAATGAAATTGAGCAATGCTTATTTAAGGGCAGAAGAACTGAAGCTGGAAATAAGAAGGCTTGAATATGAACAAGAAACTGTGCCAATGTCTCCAAAAGAAGAAGAGAGACTTATAAAAGAAATAAAGGAAAAGAAAAAGGAATATGAGATGTTGAAGAAGGAGGCGGAAAAGCAGAAAAATGTTGAGGTTGATTTGCAGAATCTGGATGAAGCAATAAACAAGCTCTTTGCCATGGCAGATGAGCAACATCAGATGGTTGTGAAATATTATCAGGAAAGTCAGGAATATCATAATAAATTTTTGAAACTCGTTGAGGAAATAACAAAATTGATAAATGAGGCGAATGCAAAACATAAGGAATATCTTGAAGTTAAAAAGAAGGCAGATGAGTATCATAAGAAAGCTGTTGAGATGAGAAGCAAAATAATAGCAATAAAGAAAGAAAGGAGAAGCAGATATGAAAAGGCAATGAAAATGCTGGAGGAATATAATATAAAAGCCAGAAAAGTAATGGATCCTGAAGAACTTGAAAAATTTGTGGAGCAGAATATAGAAAGGTTGAAGAAAGAAGGAAAAATATCTATTGGATTATAATGGCAAAAGCTATAGTAGGTCTTCAATGGGGAGATGAGGGCAAGGGTAAAATAACAGATTTTTTTGCATCAGGAGCGGATGTGGTTGTCCGCTATCAAGGAGGCAATAACGCCGGCCATACAGTTGTTGTTGAAGGAAAAAAATTTAAATTCCATCTGCTGCCGTCTGGCGGGCTTCGTGGCAAGAAACTTGTTATAGGGAATGGTGTTGTTGTTAATCCCTCTGTGCTTATAGAGGAAATAGAAATGCTTTCTGGCTATAAAACCGTTGATTTGATGGTGAGTGATAGAGCCAACGTGATAATGCCATATCATATTGTAATGGATGGTATAGATGAGGAAAGGCTGGGGAAGAAAAAGATAGGGACGACGAAGAGAGGAATAGGGCCATGTTATGCTGATAAGATAGCTAGGCTTGGCATAAGAATGGGTGAGCTTGTTGATGAGAAATTGTTAAAGGAAAGACTCGAAGTCATATTTTCAATGAAAGAGAAGATTTTTGCTGCCTATGGACTGAGATTTGACATGGAAAAAATATTTGAAGAATATGCTTCATATGGTGAAAAGCTGAGGCAATATGTTGATGACACCATATATTATCTTAATTCAATAATCGATGAAAAGGAGATTTTATTCGAAGGAGCTCAAGGATTTTTACTCGATGTCGAATACGGCACATATCCTTATGTCACATCTTCAAACCCTGTGGCTGGAGGAATATCAACAGGAGCTGGAGTTAGTTTGAGAAAAGTTGAGCATGTTGTGGGGGTGCTAAAGGCATATACAACGAGAGTAGGCGCAGGCCCAATGCCAACTGAAGAAAAAGGAAGAATTGGAGAGCATCTTGCGGAAAAAGGAGGAGAATATGGAACAACGACAGGAAGGAAGAGGAGATGCGGCTGGCTTGATCTGGTTGCTGCAAAATATGCAACGATTGTAAATGGAATAGATGCAGTCGCCATTACAAAGCTCGATGTCCTGGATGGACTTGATAAAGTTAAAGTGTGCACAGGATATGAATATGATGGAAAAACATTCGATAGGTTTCCATTCAGCATAAGGATTTTGCAGGATGTTAAACCAATTTATGAAGAATTTGATGGATGGGATGGTGTTAAAGGAAAAAAGAGATATGAGGATTTGCCGATAAAAGCAAGGAAATATCTCGATTTCATCTCTGATTGGCTTAATGTTCCCATAGAGATTATCTCAACAGGAGCATCGCGAGAAGACACAATTACAATCCAAGCTGATTAGCCACGCCTTTCATAGCTTCCAGAGCAATTTCGAAGAATTGCTCAATGCTAAATCCAATTTTTTCACAATACATTATCTTGTTTCTATCCACTTTCCTTGCAAAAGATTTGTCCTTGAATTTATTTTTCAATGTTTTCACTGTAACACTCTTCAATTTTTTATCTGGCATTACGAGAGCAGAGGCAACTATAAGCCCTGAGATGGCATCACTCGCAATCAAAGCATAGTCGAGCTTTGTTTTCGCTTCAACGCCAGTCATTTCATTATGGGCCATTATTGCATGCAGGGCATCCTCTGGAAGCAATCCTTGAAGCATCTCAGCCGATTTTATACCATGCTCTTTCATATCAACTTGCTCGTAATCAATGTCGTGAAGCAATCCAGTATAATACCATGTTTCTTCGTCTTCGCCAAGCATGGAAGCAAGTTTTTTCATTATCGCCGCCACCGCCACCATGTGCTTTCGCAAATTTTCATTTTTAACGCCATTCAGAAATTGCAATGCTTTTTCCTCATCCATAATGGAATATGCACGCATATATTTAATTCTTCAATTTTCTCGCTATCTCATCTATGTCAATTCCAGCAAGCTTGCTGAGTTCATCATGAAGCTTCAACAACTTTAAGGCGGCTTCCTTTCCAATCTTTTTCTCCCATGCTATAGCGAGTTCTTTTACGCTTCTGTATCCATTTCCAGTAAGGTTGTCAGCATGGGCAACTATTTTTTCTTCTATTGTTCTTGGGCTATAATCCTTTGGAGGCAATCCAAGCTTTTTTGCCTCCTCCTCATCTATGCCTGCGCCTCCGTGATGCTCTATTATGTCTACTATTTTCTTGGGTAATTCATTATTGCGGGCTTTTTCCCCCCCCTCGATGATATGCATTATGCCATGGGTTTTCGCTCTTCCAATATCATGCAGCATGGCTCCTGCTTCTACGGCGGCTATATCAACCTTGCCCCTATTTTTTTCTATTGCCTTTGCTATTTCCACTGCAAGTCTTGCAACACGGATGCAATGTTTTATGACAGCCTCGCTGCATCCTGCCTGGCGAAGCATTTTGATGTAATTATACTTTATTTTCTTGCCACGCCTGCATGGAATGATTTCCATTATACCATCGAATTTTTTGTTCAGCCATGCCCCATTGTTTAAAAAATGCATGAAGATTGCAAGTGCTGCCACCTCGCTATGCGGCTGATTTCCTATGGCGACATTATAATCTGCGATGCGATAAAAATCTCCAGGAACTTTTTCCGAGCCTACGATGACGAGCAATTTATCATTTTTCTTTATCTCCTCTATCACATCATTAATCCTTTCTCCATACATCGTTAGATGAACTATTTTTCCATCCCATTTTTCAAAATATTTTCTCCATGCTACTCCGCTTTCTATAAAAAAATCCCCTCCAAATCTCTCATTCACTTTTTTAATGCCTTCCTCAATTTTCTCGTCCTTCGTATCTATAACGATTCCATCTGCACCAAAAGCTCTCGCAACCAATGCGACGTGCGTTGTTATTCTTTTATCTCTCGCAATTCTATGGCCATACCGATAAACTACAACTTCCATTCTTCTTTTTCCTCCTCAGGGAGCAGGAGCAGGTAGGTGGAGGCGGCAGCAAGAAAGAAAGTTAGGAGAGGGTGTATGGTGTTAAACAGGCTTCCTTCTTTAAGGGAAATGAGCATGATTATTATGGCAAGCATGCTGAGCAAACCAGCAAGGAAACCAGCGAAATTGGAAGAAATCTTTGGAAGAGGAGGCAAAATGGAAAAGGCAATCAGAATGAATAACACAACCATTGCTCCCAGGAGGGATGTTGCAACGGAATATATGAATACGCTATTAAGTAAACTTTTTCCATATAATGTGAAAAACCATATATAGAATGCTAAACCCATCCATCCTAAGCCTGAGAGAAATGCCAGCAATCCCTTATGCAGCTTCATGAATTTGAAAGAACATATCCTTAATAAAATTTGTTTAATTTTTTGATCAGATTTGATCAATTCCAAACAACCCAGCAACTCCCTTTTCAAGATAATAAGGGCAATCTATTTCCTCCCATGAATCAAATTCCTTTCCATATCTCTTGCTCCTCGGCTCAATACATGTTATGCCATTGTAATTCAGGCAGAACTCGCATTTCACCATAAAAATAAACATTTTAACATTAAAAATGTTGGCTGGTCAAACAGACTTTTCCAGAATCATCTGTTAAAAAGTAATAGAAATGTTTATCATATGGAGTAGCATACATTTATGCAAGGAGTAAATATAATAAAATGGTTATCGAGGGATAAGAAAGTAGATGAAATTTT
>JAGGXG010000135.1 GCA_021163175.1 Thermoplasmata archaeon | reverse complement strand
TGAAGGAACCATTCTTTGTATTTGGTTTTCTGTTCTGGGGATTTGGCATATGGTGGGTTATAATAGCTATTACAATGACCCTTCACTACATAAAAAGGCTGAAACTACCCTATGCAATGTCTTGGTGGGCTTTTACATTTCCTCTTGGAGCATACGTGGCAGCAAGCCACACCATCTCAATGTTATTTAATTTGAAACCCATAGATTACATTGGTTTCGGCCTGTACTGGCTTTTAATGGCATTTTGGCTGGTCACATTTGCAAAAACCTTTGTTCATGCATATCATGGAACTCTATTTAAGGAGTAAATAAATATGAAAAAATTTGAGGTACCTGATGAAATCAAAAAAGAAATGCAGAAAAAAGGCGGATGGAATAGTATCAAGAAAAGTTTGCCCTTGGAGGAGATAAAAGAAGTCGAAAAGGTGATGAAGGTTTTATCCTACGATGCCAGACTGAGGATTATATACGCTCTATCGGAACAGCGGATGTGCGTCTGCATGCTTATGGAGCTAACAGGATGCTCGTACTCAAAATGTTCCTATCATCTCTCAAAGTTGAAAGAAGCAGGGCTTATAAAAGCCACAAGAAAGGGAAATTATCTTATTTATTCACTCACGCCTTTTGGAAGGAGCATTGTCAGGCATTTTAATAAATATAAGCCTGAGATGAAGAAATGAGTGAAAAGAAGTTTGATGAACGGTTTGAAGAGTTAGACAGTAAAAGCAAATAAATCATTGAAATGGACAATTTAAGTGGAAAGCAATATTTTTATCATTTCGTTAAGTTAACAGCGCCTATATAGCAACAAATCAAGAATGAGAAACAGACTTTTCCAAAGAGAAGATATTTTATTTTTATAGATTGTGCTTTATAGCTCCTTTCACCATTTCCATCGCTTTTCTCTTTGCCTCTTCAATTTTTTCTTGACTTATTCCTGCCATGCCTATTGTTCTCCTTCCTCCTCCTTTTCCTCCAAACTTGCTTGCAACATCTTTGGCGATTTTACTGCAATCTATGGCAAGATCAGGCGAGCATGCTATGGTTAAAATTGCATTGTCATCCTTGATGCTTGATGTTATGACAACGCTTTTCTGCTGCGTGAGTTCTTTTATTGTTTTTGTCGCCATTTCATCCTGCATGATTATTTTCACTCCATTATATTCTTCCTGCATTACCACGCTTTTTTGAGCTTCTTCCAGCTTCTTTCGAAGCTTCTTGTTTTCTTTCAATAGTTTTTCGATTGCAACAGATATGCGAGATGGCTCAGTTTTCAGAATGGAAGCAGCTTCTTTTAACAAACTTTCCTGCTTCTGTATATATTCTATAGCCTTTTCTCCTGCACAAAATCTGAGTCTTTCCACACCATCTTGGATACGTTCTGTTCCAATTATCTTTATTATTCCTATTTCCCCAGTATTATTCACATGCATTCCTCCGCATGCCTCGCTATCTATTCCAGGAATTTCAACTATACGGAGCATGCTGCTTTTGGGCGCTCCTCCCTGATACAAACGAATACCATATTTCTTTTCCGCCAGATCACGTCTCATAAATTGCTTTATCACTGGCTTAAATGATTGAACGATTTTATTTGCCACCATTTCAATTTTCCTTGCATCCTCCTCGCTTATTCTCTTATAATGCGTTACATCAAGCCTCGCCTCATTCTCATCGAGTTCGCTTCCAGCCTGCCATATATGGCTGCCGAGCGTCATGCGGGCTGCAGCATTTATGATATGCGTCGCCGTATGGTGGCGCATCATGGCGTAGCGGCGATTCCAGTCAATGATGCCGTGCACTTTTCCCTTTTCTATTCTCCCATCCACATAATGCAAAATTGCATTTCCGGCTTTCTCAACCTTCTTTACCCTGACTTTCTTTCCATTTTGAATGAGATAACCAGTATCGTATTTTTCTCCACCACCTTCTGGATAGAAAAGTGTTTGATTTAAAATAACGATGGCATCATCGCTATATAGCACTTCTGCATCGAATTCCTTTTCATAATCATGCTCATAATATAGCTGCTTCGTTTCATAGGGATATTCTTTTTCCTCTTTCTTTTTCTTCTTGCTGGCTTTTGCATGTCTTTCCGCCACCATCGATTCAAAATTTTCAGGAATGTCTACATCAACTATTTCTTTTACAACCTCAGGATGTATACCATGTGAGTCATATAGCTGGATCAAATCCTCTATTCCAATTTTTTTCTTCTTTTCAACATATCTTTTAACCAGGCTCTTCCCCCTTTCCAGCGTAGCATAATACTTCTCTTTCTCTATTTCAAGAATTTCCCTTATTCTGCTCTTTTCTCTAGCCAACTCAGGAAAATCTTTCTTTAAATACTTCAAATGTTCCTCAACAATCGAAAAAATATCTACAGCAACATTTATCTTGTCCATGAAGCGCAGCGTCCTTCTTATGAGCAATCTTGCAAGGTAGCCAACGCCTGTATTTGAAGGCACAACTCCATCGCCGAGCATGAAAACAAGACATTTTGTATGGTCTGCTATGGCATATGAATATGTATTTGCAACTCCAATCTTTTCTATAACCTGTGGAAATATTGCCTCATAAACATTTTTGCTTCCATTCGCAAGCCATACTAGCCGCTCAAGCCCGTATCCTGTGTCCACTATTTTCATGGGCATTTCATCATATTTGCTGCCCTTAACAACATATTTGCCATTCTCGGCTTCCTTCAAATTCATGAAAACAAGCGTTGCCACCTCAAGCCCATTCACTATAACCTCGAAGCAGGCTCCAGCGTTGCCGCCGCCCGCCCACTCCGCCTCTTTGTATACCACATCGTTGATTCCAATGCTTTCTAAGAAGCGATGGCAGTATCGTATCGTCTCTTCAGCCCAGTAAACTTGCTCGTGATTGTTGAAAGCGTGGTGACCCATCATTTCGAATATTGTGAGATGGCGTCCACTTTTGCCAACCTCATCCAAATCATTGAGGCGTATGCTTGGCTGCGATATTACAAGAGGATTTGCAGGCGGAGGAACCTCGCCACTCGTAACATGAGGCTGGAAATCGGCGATGCTTGCAATCGTGAGATAAATGTCATCTCTCCATCTCGCCACAACAGGATATCTTTTAAGGCGAGTGTGACCATGTCGTTCAAAGAAAGAAAGGAAAGCTTCCCTCATATCATGCAATTCCATTTTCTTTCCAACTGGATTTCCTATGAATGAATAGTCGTTGCATGGATATTCATTGCATGTATCTCTTTCCTCTTTTGTCCAGAAATATGCCCCACATTTCTTACATTTCTTTCTAACGAATCCCTCTTCCTTAAAGAAATTGAGCTGCAACATTTTCTGCAATTCAGGATGCATTGATGTATATAGATTGTCATTTATAAAACTATCATGGTTAGAATCCGAAAAATTTACCCTTAAAAGCGGCCATAGTAGAATTTAAACAAAATAAAAAAGTAAATGAGAAATGATGCAGCATATAACAGAAAATAAGATGGCTTCCCAAGTAACTTATATACATAATAGAAGATGGCTATTTCGGCTACCAAAGCAAGAAGAAGTATCGGAAGGAGGGGCAATAAAATTGCCGCCAATGTTAGAACAATGAGTTGTCTATGTCTTTCTTTCATTGTCTATATTCCTCCTTATTTTTACCATCCAATAATAATGCACTGTATTTTTTATCGCTTACGATGAAAGGGCGTGCTTTTGCAAGGCAGCGGTACGCGGCGGCTTAACTTCCGGGTTCGGGATATAATTGGAAATTCAAGGTAAAGCTATGTCCGCGCCTAATACATCTACTGCATTTCCCAATCCCATGCCAATCAATGATGTGCGAAACGTCCATTTTCCCTTTCCACCTATAATTGGCATATATGGATAAAAATCACTATCATCCAAAACTACCATATTTCCGAATATAGACCATACTTTGCATTTTTTATTTTCTCCCTGTGGAGTTTCATATTCGAGGGATGCAATGCCTGTACCAAGATTAAAATGAGAAAATCCGATGAATGTATTGTTTATATAAATTGTTTTTCTTCCTTCATAAATTATGCTAAGTAAAGAAGTTTTTAAATTTAGCTTAGCCCAAAAATCTTCATTTTCTATCAAAAAAGCACTTGATCCATAGCTAACCCCTTCTATTTCTGCATTTGTACCATTTATGTATGTTGTTATTTTGCATTTAGTAGTGGGAGCTTTAATTACTATTAAATACCAGGTTCCAGCAGGCAAGCTCAAGTTGTGCACTGTATGGGTAGCAGTGCCATTATTAACTTTTTCTTCTAAGTGATTCAATGTGAAATTAAATTTTCCCATATCAATCTGGAGATACCATTCTAACCATTTACCCCGTAAGGTGTATAATTCCGGAGGCATAAGATATTTATTATCTTCAAAGTTGATGATGAGAAGCTTGTTTGTTGTTAACCATTGTGTTCCAGCTTGATTACCTTCTATTCTAACATATATCTCCTTAATATAAATGGTTTGATTTGAGTATAATTTTACTGCATAGTAGTTAGTATTTTCTTCGTTTTCTACAACAAATGTATTTGTCTTTTCAAAAATGGAATGGGAAGAGGCGTGCAGATTAGTTGGAGAGAGCAAAGTAATTGGCATAACAAACATTCCTGCTATCGCCAATACCAACAATACCTTTTTCATTCTTCGCTCATAATTTAATTTTTTTGTCTTTATATTGCTTTCCACAACAAAATTGTTCTGTGAGAACAAGCCTTCTGCCTTCTGTTGAATGGCACATAAAAAGAATGAAAAATAATAGGCATGACAGCATACCGCCTTTCCAACATTTTTAAATATTAAAATAATTATCTTATTCATGGAAATTGCAGATGAAATCAGAACTATAAGAAAAGATTTGGAT
>JAGGXG010000086.1 GCA_021163175.1 Thermoplasmata archaeon | reverse complement strand
TAAGGAGTGAGCTGAATCAAACTTTAAATCAAACCATCCAAGAGCTAAAGCAGGCAGTAGTGCAGGCTCTCACAGAGGCAGGCACGCAACTGCACCAGCCTGCAAAGCCCGACGAGCGGAGGGATGTAACATGAACCCCATAGTAGAGAAGCAAGTTAGAAAATTAAACGAATGCCTCACAAAACATATTTTAGAGAAGATTAAAAGCAAAAACAAAATATTATTGACTCTATCAGGAGGGCATGACACAAGGGTTGTTCTTTCAATTTTACTAAAACATAACGTTCCTTTTGAAGCAGTAACAAGGGATAAGTTTTCAAAAGGTGATGTTCCAATTGCCAAAAGGATATGTGAAGATTTAAAAATTAAACATTTTATTTTTTACTGCGAAACACAAGATGAATGCAGAGCGAAGCAGAAAAAATTAGCAGAAGATTATGATATTGTTTTAACAGGTATCGGCTTTTCAGAATGGATGTGCGCTTTACATAAACTATATATGACATATAATCAATTAAAAGAGCATGCTACAAAATATATAGAAAGAGCATTAAAAGAAGACAACTACTCCCCCATGGCAGAATGGGAATGCATCAATATAATCAAGAATATACCGATTGCTTATTTGGCTGGAGGCTACATTCAGAAACAGATCATAAAAATGAATTACCCTAAGTTGTTGAAATATCCTTTCACTTATTTCGATTGGCGACACTGGCTCATGAATAAATTCTATCCATTATTTGTTGATTTCATCTTCAACAGTTATTTCAGAGGAAAGGGCAGAAACTATTTTGAAACAAAAAGAGAGAAAATAAAAAAATTAAAACTTGAAACAGGTGAAAAAAGATGATAACCTTCCGCCGCTGGCTCTGGCAAAAATTCAAAAATGCAATAATTGGGTCAATATCCTTTTTACCTAAGATTATAAAATCTACATACTGGTGGGGTTTATTTTTGGTGATACTGGCATTCATTGTTGTTACAATGAAATTATCGCCTTTCCCAGATTTTCTTTCCCTTGTCTTGATAATATCAGGTGAAGCGATAATCGTTCTGTCATGGTTCTATGAGGAATACAAAGAGGAGGTGAAGCGTGTCCGACGGTGAACCGTCAGACATGATTGTCCAGTTCATCAGGAAAAATGGAGCAATCTATACGGATGAGCAACTCGCAAAAATGATACAGCATCGCTATCATGTAAAGCTCTCTCTGTGTAAAATATCAAGAATACGGCTAAGCCTGGGCATTCGCAAGCTTCCGTTCCATCTTCGCCCGCATTACGCCCGCCTCCGCCAGAAAGCAAAAAATTATAACAAGGAAACAATTATTGAAGTATGCAACGCCATTCTCGCTTTTTCTGCGAATCAAGTAAGTAATACAATATATATTCACGCCCGCCGCCTGCAGCAATTTGGCATAACAAAAGGCAAGGCATCATATGTTTTCGCATATTTGCATCAGGCAGGCATAGCAAGCATGCACAGCAAAAGCATAGGCAAAAAGATCTGGAAAATAGATGTTGATTTGTTAAAAAAGGAAGTAGAGAAATTGGAAAATGAAAAGAATAATAATAAAATTAAAATTCAGTGACGAAGAGTTTGATGCGATTGCTACAATCATTCAATTCATAAAAATGAAATATGGTCTGAAAAAGACTTTTCTCAACGGATTAGTTAGTATTATTGAAAAAGAAATTGAAAATGAAAAACTTTTAGAGGAAATAAAAAAGCGTATAGGTATGTTATAGACTTGGTTTTGCATTTTATTATATAAAGTTTACGAAGTGTAACCATTCTTAATACTTTGTATATATAAAACCAATTCTTAGAATTGGTGGTAGCGTGAAAATGCGGAAAATAGAAGTAGGCTTGTTTGTATTTATGCTACTTGCTGCAACAATAACAGAAATATTTATTGCGAAAGCAGATGAGATAACACAATGGATAGTGGAAGACAGAGAAACATCACATGGTTCATCATCGAGAAATACAATCAATTATGTATATGACCCATATAGAAATATGATTTATCTGTTTTACTTCGATAATACAGACATGTATAACTATACGCATTTATGTATCCAGGGAATAAATCTTGCGAACAACCAAAGAAGCATATTCAGATTTGATAACAGCAAGTATGTTGCAGGGGACAACTGGAATAACAACCAATATTACGAGGCGCATATCGATGTCGCAGTAGATATCGATAACTATGAATATATTTGGTTAGTTTATGGGGGCCATGCGAATAGCAATTACCCAATAACATTTGTTAGAAGTAAATATCCGATATCTTCTCCAAATTTCAAATTCAACGAAAGTACAACATGGGACGATCCTATAACAGTAGATACAACAACAGATGATGCTTATGAAGTAATAACAACGACACAAAATAACACATATTTGCTTTTCATGAGACATGGCAACAGCAAAATGGGGGTATGGTGGAGCTTTGATAATGGCTCGACATGGCATAACAGAGATATATCAGATGAGTTTTATGGTGGGTCAAGGTGGATAAAAGATACAGATGGTACAGTTAAGTTGTTTTGCGTGCCGTCTTATGCAAAATATTCAACATCATCATTTTATAATTTAAAAGCAACCAGAAAATCAGTGTTTTTCTGGATGACTGCTGACGATATAATAAATGGAAGAGGGGCGAGAGCATCAAATCAAACAGTTAATGATACACCGTTATACTCATTTCCTGTGACATATGAACAAATAATTGCAAATGATATACTAGACCTTGCTTTTGTGTACAATAATCAAGTTGAGTATAATATTAATAATCATAAGGTATATTTGCTTGGAAATGGAAATTCATCAAGTCTTTCAAATACATATATATTAGAAAAAGAATTGGGAACAACATCTTCATGGGTTAAGCATCTCGTTAAAGAAGATGATAGCACTTATACACATTCCATTCGAACATCGTTAAGGATTAATTATAAAAATAACACAATAGGCGTTTTATTGTTTAAAAATGTTACAGGGGGTGTAGTTCCAGTTTTCTCAGAAGCAAACATATCTGATTTGTCTTTTAACACATGGCATAACATTGTTGATACTCCAGAGACAACATATGAATATTCTCATTATGACTATTTAGACAACGGAAACATCACAATATGGGAGTTGAAGGTAAACAATCATCAAATTTCAACAGCGAATGGGGATGTAAGGAACCAAAACGGTTATACTACAGATTTTATCGCACTAAAATATTATCAAATGCAAGCAAATAACAATCCTCCAGTATGTTCATTATCTGCATCCCCAACAAGTGGGGATGCCCCTCTTACAGTTACATTCTATATGTCAGCATCAGATAGCGATGGAACAATAGCATCATGGCAACTTGATGTAGATAATGATGGAACTGCAGAATATTCTGGTTCTGGAACTCCACCAGCAACTCAAACTCATACTTACAATGATCCTGGAACATATACTGCAAAACTAACAGTTACAGATAATGATGAGGCAACAGCATATGACATTGCAACAGTAATGGTGAATGCATCAAATAATAATCCGCCAAATACCCCGGACCAGCCGTCAGGCCCAACATCAGGATACACTGGATCATCATATACCTATTCCACTTCTGCAACAGATCCAGATGGAGATCAAATAAAATATGGCTGGGATTGGGATGGAGATGGCACAGTGGACGAATGGACAGGATATTATAGCTCTGGAACAACTGTCTCAATATCACATTCATGGGATTCTACAGGCACATACAATATAAAGGTTAAAGCACAGGACAGCAATAGCGCAGAAAGTGGATGGTCAACAGCATTAACTGTAACAATATCTTCGCCTCCTCCATCAAATAATCCTCCAGTTTTGAGCAATCCCTCGCCAAGCAATGGAGCAACAGATGTGGATCTGCAACCAGATGTCAGCATTCATGTCAGCGATCCAGATGGCGACACCATGACAATAACAATCAACCTCACAAACGCCGACGGTGGGTGGCAGCAGGTTTCATATTCTGGAGGCAACGGAACATATGGAATCGGAAATCTCAATCAGCACATCAACACATATGAAAAAACATATTACTGGACGGTCACAGCAGATGATGGGCATGGCGGAGTAACAACAGCAACCTATCATTTTACAACAGTAGAAGAAGAGGGCGGCGGCGGCGGAATTATCACAGGCGGTGACAACTCGATATGGATGATTGCATTAATTGCAATGTTTGGCGTTATCATGATAGCAATGATTGCATTTGTGGGAAAGAGGTGATAAGCGTGTCATATCTTCTCTTCCTCTCTGTGTTTTTGGTTCCTTTTCCCGTATTTGAAAAATTAAGAGGTGATGAAAAATGCTGAAGAATATGAAAAAAATTGCACCTCTGGTGCTGATATTGGGGATGGCTGCACTACCAGCCATGGCAGCAACAAACTCCACATTTGGAGACAGAGACATCGACACAAACGAAGGAACAGTTCTTGCAGCAAGCGTCTTCATATATCTGCTTGGCTCTGCATTGATATTCTGGCTGCTTCCACAACGCAAGGAAAAGAAAATTGTTCCAGCAATCATAGCGATAGGTGTAGCACTGGCAATAATGGCTATACTGTTCTATTTTACAGCATTCATGACAGGCTGGGATATAACATTCTGGACTAAGTGGATTGACTGGACAGGACACGCACAATCGGTGCTCATAGCAGTAGCAGGAGCATTTTTGATCATGTTGCTCACAGCTTATGCAGCATACAATGAAAAGAATGAAAAGAAAGAGAGAGAGACATCATAGGGCTTGGCTTCATCGCCATGCTGGTATGGAGCATCCTTGTATTGCTGCCAGCCCTGATCGGCTTCAGCATCTGAGGTGCAGTATGAAAAAAGTAAGTAAGCTTTCCGCTTTGGCTGTAGTTGCAATGCTATGCGTAGGGGTATTTTTGAGTAGAGATGTGAAGGCGGAGATGCTCGATGAAAGCCAAACCGATGTTTCAAATGCATACACATTTTCGCAATATGAAGGAGGAGCACATGAATATGCACAGAGTTTCAAAGTTGATGATGGAGTGTGGCTATACAGAGTAGACTTTTATTACGATCCTGCCGACTCACCCCAGCTTGGCGTATATATTGATACTGATTTGAACACCAGCAATGGATATGTTGTTTCACATACTTTCGATACATCTTCATGGTCGGCAGGATGGCACACATGGGACATTCGTTCATTAAGCGGAGATAAGCACATAAGCCAAGGCACAACATATTATCTCGTTCTGAATGCATTGCCAATTTATACGGGCTCTCCAAAATGGTATGGCAGCAGCTCAGATGCATATTCAAAAGGAATTATATACTGGTATAATGAAACAGGGTGGCATAGTTTAACGACAGGAGATCTTTCGTTCAAGATATATACAGATGTAAATCCTGTTGCACAGTTCACATACACGACCTCGTTTTTGACTGTTAGCGTGAATGCATCTTCTTCTTATACAACGGATGGAGATACCATAACAGAATATGAGTGGGATTGGGATGGAGATGGAAATTATGATGCAACAGGGATTACAGAAAATCATACATATGATGTGGCTGGAACATATAGTATAACTCTACGAATCACAGATGAAGATGGTCATACCGATACAGAAACGAAACAAGTAACAGTATCCAACAATGATCCCCCAGTTGCGAACTTCTCTTTTTCAATAAATGGCAAAACAGTCACATTCACTGATAAATCCACGGATAGTGATGGTTCCATTGTAAACTGGACATGGAATTTCGGAGATGGAAATCTAAGCTATGAACAAAATCCACAGCATCAATATGCAGATTATGGAAACTATACTGTAACATTAACAGTAAAAGACAGTGCAGGAGCCACAGATTCAATTTCAAAATATGTGAATATTACAGCCACACACGGCGGCGGCTGGTTCACATGGAAGCTTCCATTTTCATGGTTTGCAATCTTCGCCATCATTTTCATTCTCATGATTGGTATTGCAACATCAGCATTTTTCCTGAAGCCAGAGAGCATCAAAGCATTGGGCTACGCTCCTGCTGCTGGCACCCTGCTTATTACAGTTTTCATAGCCATAGCCATCTTCATGTATTACGCTGGCATGGCATGGTATTGGATTGCAGCTGATGTGTTTGTTGTCATCATAATTCTCTATCTTGTGTTGAGGTTGTTACTCATCAAAAAAAGAAAGGTGGTGAGGCGATTGCTATGAAGTGGATAATACCATTCCTTGCAACACTTATGGGCTGGACAGATGATCCAGATGAGGAAGGATTGATAGAAGAAAATCCATTCACATTCATAGTCGTTGCCATAATCGGTCTTGTTGCAGTTACAATACTTTATGCCGTCGGTATTGAATACAATCCGGGATGGTTTGAAGGGCAAAATTTACTTTCCACAATGGGAATCATTTTCCTTCTCATCTTTGTTCCAGCCATTGCTATCTCAACACTCACTGGCAGAAGCGATCTCGTGAAATGGGAAGCAATTTTCCTTTTCCTCAGCGTCTTCATGATTTTCTTAGGTAACAACTTCGATATAGTCAATGCTTTGCAATCAAAATTTTCAGAATGGATGAATATCGACTGGAATGTGAAAGATTTGCTCACAATCATTTTAATCATAACACTGATGGCAATGGCAATATCGGGAGCAATGGGAAAAGGAATATCGCCGGGCGCCGCAATACTTGCAGGAATATTGATTGTAGCAATATACCTCCTCAATTCTGGATACACACTGGACAGTTTCTTCGCAAAGTTTGGCACAGCCCTCCATAAAGGAACTTCGGGATTCATAGGAGCAAATATCGGTCATGTTCTTGGCGTTGGTCTGGCAACGGCAGCCGCAGGCGCCGCCATAGGCTCAATTGTTCCAGGGCTGGGAACGGGAGTTGGAGCTGTAGTTGGATTTCTTGCAGGTGCAGGAATGGCAATCTTCGCAGGGTGGTAACATGAAAAAACACAGCATATTGGCAGCACTCATGGCGGTTGGCGTTGCACTGGCAGCCGTAATTCCAGCCCTCGCCCACTTCATCTTCCTTGCACTGGGCTGGATTTTCGCAATGATAGGAGCCGGCTTCACACTCATTGGCGTGTGGTTTGCAAAGGCAAGTGATGAACCCCATGAAAAAGCAATTTGGGCAGCCATACTGCTGTTTCTTACATTTGCAATGGTTTACTATCTTGGCTTGCCTTTGTTGCAATACTGGTGGCTTATAGTAATAGTAGCAGCAATTTTCGGGATAGCAGTCATAAACATCAAATGGAAGGAAAGAAAAAGGAGGAGAAAGAAAAGAAAATGATACGCCTGAACAGCTTCAAGGATTTCGTCAAATTCTACTGGCTCGTCACCATAGCTGTGACCATAGCAGCAATAGCATTTTTGGAGGTGATAAAATAAGTCTTGAAACAATAACGCATATAGCATCAAACCCAGCAACATGGGCAATCTACTTCATAGCGATAGCTGGCTTTATGCTCACCTCGTTGAAACTTCATTTCAGCAGGGAGACATGGAAGGATTTCTTCCGCTTCATGATGGGCGTCGGCGGCTTCCTTGCTGGGCTGGGGCTGGGATTTCAGGCGATTTCGAAGGCGTTGGGTAGCAACTTTAATTTCAGCTATACTGTAGAGAGCATCATCACGCTCATTTTCATGATTATTTATATCATTCTGCTCTGGAAGCTCGGCTTATCCCTGTTTGAAAAGGATGGCTGGCAGTGGCTCGGGGCAATTATCACGCTATACGGCATAGGATGCGTTGTAAATGCGATTGTAACTGGAGGGCATTATCTTCCATTTGTGGGGTGGTTGATTGGCTCGTAGGCGTAGAAATGGAAGCATGGGCTGGAAAATCATCATTGCAATACTCGCATTCATAGGCATGCTCTTCATCATAGACAAGCTTGCAGGAACGCAATTGCTTCAAACATTGTGGGATAAATTCATCAGCTTCATAAAATGGATTGCCACGCTGGCAGGAGGTGTGAAATGAACAATCTTCAATATGCTCTCATTCTCCTTGCAATCTCGCTCTTCCTTCTCATTGTAAGCCATAAGCTCTCGAGAAATGCAACAAAAAAGCATGGCATAAAGAAGCATCACATTCTCGCATTCATCGGAATAGCCATGATGGGCTTTGGCATATACGAGCTTCCATGGGGAGCAATGGAAGTGTATCAGATAACTCAATCATTGTTTGGTTTCAACCTTCTTGAAAATTACATATTCTGGAGTGTTGTGTCTGTGGGCTGCATAATTGTTGGATATATGATATACAGGTGGTCGAAAAAATGAAGGCAAAACACTTTTTCATTCTGGCAATAGTGCTTTTCGCCCTAGGAATAGTCATTCCATATGGAATGTATATGAATGACGTGCAACAGGCAGAAGGATGGGAAGGAATATTCTGGCTTATTATAGCTCCAGCCGTCTATTCCTACATCACCATTCCTTTCTGGATTTTCGGCTTCATTTTCCTTGTAGCTGGAATATGGAGGTGGAAGCATGGGTAAGAAATTGAAAAGATTGTTAGAAATTGTTGTCCATCGCCGTGGCTATAAAAGGAGAGCATACACATACAGGCGTAATGGAAAGCTCATCCATGTGAAGGCAACGAGGGTAAAACCAACAACATACAAGGCAAAAGACAGAGGAAAGCCGGGAAAAACACCAAAAAGCAGGCAATGGTTCCATCCAAAACGCAAACTCAAAGTTGGCAACAGGGAATGGAAGGCATCGCATAAAGCCACATACCGCCGCCGTGTTCTCTCCGCTTTGGTCAAAAAGCGTGGATATGCAACTGTTGTCAGAGAACTCAATGCATTGAGAAATGTAACAACAGATAGAAAAACAAAGCAGGCAGCCACGGCGGATATGAAATGGTTGAAGAAAAAATATAGAAGTAAAAAGTAAGCTGTAAGTAAAGTAAGTAAGAAGGTGAAACATGAAAAATGGAAAAAGTAAGAAAGTAAGCGTAAAGGTTATGGACTTTGCAGCATTGGTTATACAGCTCGAAGGCAAAGACACATCAAAAATTTTTGCAAAGGTTCAGGAAGCCATTTTGAGCGTTCAGGGAGTTAGAGGAATCATCTACAGGTCAATTTCTCATGACAAGCTTTATATCACTCGCAACAAGCCAAAAGAGCTGGAAAAAAGAATCGTGAAGGAGGTGTAACAATGGTATCATTGGACATTTTACGGCGTCGTGCTGGATCGGAAGATGAAAAAGAGTGGATACTCACAGAAATTCATTATATCGACGATGGCAAGGAAGAAAAATGCGAGGTAACAATAATGCACGAAGGCATAAAATATACAGTGGACGCCCTGCAATATGCAGCCACAGAGCAAAAAGCCCGTGAACTCATGCTCCAGCTTGCAAAAGAAGCCAAAGAAATCGTGGCAGCCTCGCAAGAAGAAGAACAGGAGCAGGAGGAAGAATGAAGATAGCAGACAGCACGCCCGCCCGCAGCCGCCGTGCTACCAGAAGGCGACGCCGACCGACATTCCTGCAGAGCCATCCCACGCTATTCTACATCATCATCGCCATCATCATTCTCGCTGCCTTAAATTTCGCACTTTTGCTTCCCTCGCTTGTTGCTTCAATATTCTATGAAATAGAGCAATTCTTCATACGCCTTTTCTTGTTGCCTATAACGCTGAACAGAATAGAGCTTTTCATATTGCTTGCAATTGCTGCTGCCATTTCATACTTCATCATACCCATCGTGTGGATTCCCTCAACAGGAGAATCATTCATCTATCGAAAAACATACAGCGATGGCATATTGCGATATTTCAAAAAGCTCAATGGCGAAATCATAGCAATCAATGAGGAATGGGTAGCAAAGAAATGGTTCAAATATGTTGTGATAGGAAGAATCACAAATATAAGCATGAATGAGGGCATTCTGACATATGAGAGCAAGGATTTGGAGGTCACGCAATCATTGTTCGACAAGAGCTATGTAGAGGCATTGCAGGAAAGAATCAGAAAGCTCGAGGAAGAAATAGCAAATGCAAGAGAAATATTCCCACCCCCGCAGGAGGGAGGCGAAGAATGAAAAAGGAGGAAAAAGTATTTTTCTCTCTCCTTCTTCTCATCATTCTTTTCCTTCCATCTTCACTGGCATCAGGCGGAAATTACATAATCATTCGTGCAAATGTGAATCCTCTCTACATTGCTCATGAGCCCGTGCAAATTCAGGCATTCATCCTCGTATTCCGCAATGGCAAGCCTACAGACGAGTCAGCAACATTGCATATCGAAATAAAAGGCATAAATGTGAATTATTCATACAGCGAGGACATAACAATTCCAGGAGGCAGAAGAAAAACATATTCCCTGCCTGCTTTGGCAGAGGGGCATTACAGAATCACAATTTTTGCACGAAAAGGTGGGGTTTCCAGTCAAAAAATGGCATTTGAATGCGGGGTGACAAAGGCTCCCGTGCCATACGACGCTCATTTCTCACCAGATGGCAGAAAATTTTATTTCAAATCTCTCAAGCTGAATGAAACAGGACAAATAGATTCAAATTACACCTTCACGCTCAAAATATACAGCTGGATTCCGCCAGATGAAGCAACACTCATAAGAACCATAGAAAATGTAACAGAAATAACGGTAACGATGCCGCCCCAGCTTGTTCATTCTGGAGGCATAGCAATCGTAGAGGTTAGAGACTGCTACGGCTGGCTGAACTCTGCAACGATGGATCTCTCATCCTTCAACTTCGCAGGCGTTCCATGCATGTATGACTACGGATGGCACGCAAGAGAACCATTCTGGAGCCGCCGCCTGCCGCTGCTGGCTGCCTCGATAGTCCTTGTTTTGCTTGCAATTATTTTGATATTCTTCATGGCGAGGTGGTATCATGGATGAAAAGTATAAGGGTGGATCATACACAAGCTGGCTTCTGAAAAAACTTGACATTCTGTATAGCATCATAGAAGATGATAAAAAAGATTTGACGCAGGTGAAATCGCCTCGCTTTCCTGGAAATGTGTTGCCTGATGATGTCGATGTGCTTGTCAGACTTGCTGAATCATTTGAAATTGATTTGCTCAGCTTAATTGAAGAGACTGAAAAAATAAAAAACGAGCTGTACATCAAAGGATTCAATTTCGATGGGAATAAAGTTGATGCAAGAACAATACTTTTCTCAAAAATTGTTGGCAGAATCAGGGCAAAAGCAAAAGAGGAAATAGACAAACATAAGCCAGAGGACCCATATCTCAAATTGCTTGAAAAGCTTGATATTGATTCTATAAAAAATGCAATGAATAAAGATGAGAGCGAAAAGTAGCTATGGTTACATAAGCAAGGCAAAAATAGAAACAGATTTCTGGCTGCATGAAGTTCACTTTATTCCAGATTTCCTTCCTCTGCAGATAAGAAAAGTTTTGCAAATATTCGGCGAGATGTATAGAATCGGAAAAATAGACAGGACGAGAATTGTGGCAATAGCAACTTATCTGAAAAACAGGTTCGGCATTGATTATCGCATCATCGATGACCGCCACATAATTTTCCTTCCACGCTCCTCTGATGCATTGCTGAGATATTTCGCAAGGTATCCTAACTTGATGAGCATCATCGGCGACCGCCACAGCGGAAAAACAATAACGGCATGGAAGCTCGCCCTTGACATGCTCAAAATGAAAAAATCTGCAAAGCTGTATGTCTATGGCGATGTGGACTCCCTTGGCTACGCACTGAAAGAGTATAGTATAGAAGAGGCGAGCCGAATCATAATAAAAGAGGACTACCGCCTCCCGCCGCTGGACGCCAGCCCCAAAATTGTGTTGTATAATGAGCTTTCCGAGGCATTGATGGGGAAGCGGGCGTTGAGCACGGAAAACATAGAATTGAATTTGCAGGCGTTGAGGAGCCGTCACCTGAATGCGTGGATAATATACAATGTCGTTCGTCATGGCAGCCTTGAAAGTGTGCTGCGAGAAACAACAAACATATTTCTGTTCAAATGGATGTCTGGAGCAATCATGCAAAATGCAATGAACAATGTGCCATTGGGCTGGCGTGAGCTGCTTAAAACGACCGTGCATTTCAATCAGAATGATGCTCTTGCCATCGTTCCAGTCATGGGGAAAGGAACCACATTTTTCATTCATGAAACTAACCCGCCAGAATGGCTTCTCCATGCTCATAAGGTTGCAAAGAAAAATCGCAAGTTGTTGATGGTGAAAAGCGAGAAGGAAAGGCAGGTAATGAAAAGAATAGCAGAGCTGAAGATGGATACAGAAAAAGAATGGACCAATGATGAGATCCGTCTCATTCTGCAAAAAGAATTTGG
>JAGGXG010000151.1 GCA_021163175.1 Thermoplasmata archaeon | reverse complement strand
TTTCCCCTTTTTTTCCTCCTTTTCTCCTTTTTTATTGCCCGCCTTTTCTTCCTTTTTACTCTCTTCTTTTATTTTCCTTTTTACCTCTTCCATCGCAGCCAAAGCTTTCTTTGCTTTCTCCCTGAATTTTTTGCTCACTTCATATTTTTCCTGAGCATTCTCTATTGCATTTTTCCTCAAATCTATTTCAATAGCCATTTCTTTTCCAGCATGCTCTAAATTCAATATAGCCTTTGGGTATTTCTTTTCGATATATCTCTTTTCTTCCATTGCCTCATTTACTTTTTCAATATTGGAGAAAATGGCATCTGCCTCCTCTTTCAATTTTCTGGCTTTTTCTTCAAATTTTTTAATTGCCTCCTCCTGCATTTTTAATTGCCTTTCCAGTTTTTCCTTTAAATCCTCTTCTTTTTTCTTTTCTGTTTCTTTCTTTAGAAAACGATAATAGAATTCATCGAATGCCTCGTTGACGGAAGAAAATTTTTCTGGCTCGCCATCATATTTTGAAATTGGAAATGGCAAAACATCTTTATCAACAATAACTGGCTCAAATTCACCTTTATCAAATTTTTCGAAAAGGTGTTTCATTGCATCATAAAGTTTTTTCATCTGCTCTTCTTCAAGCTTCTCGCACGGCGTTCTTTTATCAATGCCAGCAATGCTACATATTTCCTCAGCCCATTTTCCTGGTATGCCCATCTTTACAATGCTTCTAACAACATCTTTTTCTTTCAGAGATTTCTTAAATTCTTCATAGTCCATTTCAAAAGGATTTTTTCTTGAGGGCGGAAAAATGTATTTTTCTCTCGCCCTTATAATGCGATGCCTCCATTTTTGCTGTTTAAGGGCATTTATTATGATACCATCTTCATCAACAAGTATGATATTTCCATTGGGGATCAATTCAACAATTAGTTTATACAGCCTTTCTTTCTGTATCTCAAATATAATGATTCTATCAAAATCATATTGCTCTATCTTCTTTATCTTTCCTCTTCCAATATATTTTCTCAGGAGCATCGCAAAATCTGGAGGATGTTCGAGAGCTTCCTTATATTTAGTCAGGCATAACCATTCTCCATTCTTTATAAACACATCATACTTTTTCCCTTTCCTTACCTTCAAATACACCTCATCATCCTGCTGATATACCTTTTCTATATATCCCTCTTCAAGTTCTTTTAGCTCTTTAACGATTGCCATGACATCGAAGGCATCCATTGATTCTTTCATTATTCCTCATTACCAAAACTTTTAAAAAGTTTTTAATAGAACAGAAAGATGCAATTAAAATGGATGTTATGAAAAAATTCGATGGGCTTCTAGATGGCGAGGCAGTGGAGATTCTTATCCAAGGTGCAAAGCTTCCAAAAATAAAGGAGGCGGAAGGAAGCGTTGGATTATATGGCAGGGTTTTGAGCGTTGGGAAAATAAAGGATGCTGGAAAAAACATTGTTAGAAATGTTTTGATAGGTGATGAAACAGGATGTTGCATTGTTGCACTATGGGGAGAAAATGCTAAAAAAGAGATAAAAGAAGGAGATGTTATAAAAATAATAAATGGCTTTGTCAAGCAAGGATACTATGGAAAGGAAATAAATGTTGGAGAAAGAGGTGAGGTGAGAATAGTTGAAAAAGATATCACTGCCAAAAATTGCAACAATTTTTTCACCATTGAGGGAAAACTGGTTAAGAAGTTGCCAACTTCCGTTTATGTTAATGGAGGAAAGGAAAGATTCATTAAAAGGATTTTTGTGGACAAACATTGCATATTTCTGGTGAATGAGCGCATAAAAGATATAAATGAAATTGAAACAGGGAGCTATATTAAAATAAAATGGGCTTACATGAAAAATGGGAAAATTTTTGTCGATGATATTGGAAGAATAACAGAAATTAAATAAAATGGGCAGCTATAATGTTGTGATTCTAAAGGATATAAGCAAGCTTGATGTAACATACATACCTGGAAAAATATTGTGCAGGGAAAAAGAAATTGGCTTATTGAAGCTTTATATGAAGAGCGGCCGCGCCATCATAAGCGGCGGCGTCGGCACTGGCAAGACGTTGCTGGCGAAGCATTATGGGGGAGATGCATACATAAACTGCTATATGAACAGGACGGAGCATCGTGTTGTGGAGGACATTGTGAAGCAATTGAAACCAAATTTTCACACCGCTGGAATGACAACCCAGGCTTTATGGAATGAAATTGAAGAAAGCAAAGTCATTATTCTTGATGAAATAGATGGAATGATTCCAGATGAACTACGTCATTTTGCTTACACGCTATCGAGGATGAAGGAGAAGGGGAAAGAAATAAATTATATTGCTATAACGAGATCCGCAAATATTTTACGCCAAATCATTGGCGATGATGCCATATGGAGCACATTTGCGGATAAGGCGATTGTCTGGCTGCACAACTATGAATGGGAGGAAATAATGAAGATTCTGGATTACAGGGCTGGAGAAGCTTTAAGGAAAGATGCGTATAATGAGGACATCCTTTCGATGATTGCCGACATTGCCATCAATTCGCCAGGCCATATGAGAACAGCCATTGATGTTTTGAGAAACGCTGCTCTGATTGCTGAAAATGAAGGAAGTGATGAGATAAAAGCCGAGCATGTCAGAATGGCAAATGAGGAAGGATGGCTGAGTGATGTCGAAAGCTTGGAAGGGAGTGAAGCCATTGTTTTGCTTGCCACCGCAATAGCATGCAGGGAAAAGAGTTATGCAAGTTTGGAAGAAATAAAAGAAGTTGTGAAAGCAAAGGAGGAAGAGCATGGAATAAAGATAAAAAATTTTGATGAATTGATTGAAAGATTGATCAAAGAAGACTTTGTTTACAAAGGAAAGAAAGGTTACACCATATTGAATTATCCATGCAATGAAATAATAAAAAGGCTGGAGAAATGATTAAACGCCTATGAGCACTCTCAAAAAATCTCTCAAGCCAGGAGCAAGACCAATGAAAAGTATGAGCCATTTTATCGTATTTTTTAATCCTGTTTTCAAATCATTTATTGCATATATTATGAGAAATATTATGGCTATCTTCAACAAAGGATATGCAATTCCATTTCCATATTTTAGAAGCACCGCCGGCAGGGGATGCTTTTCTCCATAATATATTCCCAAATTGAATGGATTGGCCACAACCATCCATGTTGTAAATGCATCTAAGGAATGAGCAAATATTATACTCGAATTTATAAAACCATGGAAAAAACTTTTTGCGTATTTTGATACAATGTGAGAAGATATGGATATTGCCAAAGCAATGAAAAGAGATACAAAAATGATTGGCTGGAAATGTTTGACTGGTAACGAAAGAAAAGTTAGAAAGGAAGGCATGAAAAACAGGATGCCAAAAGAGAAAAGGGATGCATTGTAATCCTTTTCATCGAATAGAATATAAATATAAATGGAAAAAAGGGAAATTGAAACAAAGATTATTGGATGTATTGCATATCTGAAAAGATTTCCATAAGAAAAATAGAAAATGGTGTATAATGCATCTATTATCACCACAATCAATGCAAAATATTTTTCCTTTTTAATAAATATTCCAAAAATTAAGGCGAGGGAAAAATATATTGAAATCTGGAGATATATTAAGGGAGAGATGAAGAAATAGGAGAGAGGGGGTTTTAGAATGGAAGCATCTTCAAGAACTCTTCCGAAAGAACCAAGCAAAATGAATGGCATTGTCGAAACAAAAAATTTTTTACTTGGGGTTATACCAACTTTTTTAAAGAAAAGATACAATGCATAGATAGCAGCAAGCAAGCCAATGGCATAGAAAATTTCAGATACAATGGTATAGCCTTCTTTTGCAACAACACCATGATATTCAACTGGATGACCTAAAGCATCCGCAATTACAGGACCAATGAAATATTTCCATAAAAAGTTATCGTAAAGCTCGTGAGGAAATATTATGATGGCTATTGCAAATGCAATGATTGGCACAGCTATAACGATTTTTTTCATTTAAAATAGAAACAGCATTAAAGATTTAAATTTTGCAATAATAAGCATATGGAAGAAATATTGAGAAAGCTATGGAATCATGAAATAAGCGTTGAAGAAGCTATGGAAGAGCTAAAATATTACCCATTTAAAGATATTGGAGATGCAAAAATAGATTTTTATCGCCATGTGCATAAAAAAGTGCCTGAAGTTATATATGGCAAGGGGAAAAGTGCTGAGGAAATAAGAAGAATAGCAAAGGAAATGATGAGTCATCATAAGGTTTTCATAACAAAGGTTGAAAAGGATATTTATGAAAAAATTGGAATAAAGGAGGCAAAATATTACGAGGATGCAAAAATGGTTGTTATTGGCGAGAGAAAACGCATTAACGAGGGTTACATAGCCATAGTTACGGCTGGCTCATCGGACAAGCATGTGGCGGAAGAGGCTGCTGTGACTGCATATGAACTTGGAAATGAAGTGAAACGAGTATATGATGTGGGCGCTGCGGGCCTGCACCGCCTTCTGGCAAACATTGGTGAAATTGAGGGGGCAAGCGTTGTTGTGGTTGTTGCTGGAATGGATGGGGTTTTGCCGACCATAGTGGCGAATTTTGTTTCATCACCAGTCATAGCTGTTCCAACAAGCGTTGGTTATGGCACAGGCATCAATGGCCTGGTTGCTATGGCGACAATGCTCAACAGTTGCTCACCTGGCATAGTTGTTGTCAACATTGATAATGGATTTGGAGCGGGAGTTGCAGCCCATTTGATTAACACAAGAAAATGATTGGAGTAGCTTTCATAAAGGGAATAAGCATGTTTGGCAACAAGAATTACAGAAAGGAAGAGATACTTGAATGTCTAAAAAATGCTGGAATAGAAATTGTTGGCATGTATGG
>JAGGXG010000108.1 GCA_021163175.1 Thermoplasmata archaeon | reverse complement strand
GGTTGTTTGCACAGGAGCAAAAAACATTGAGAATGTGAGAAAAGCAATCTATACGCTATGCGATATACTGAGCAAGAAAGGCTTCAAGGTTCTGAGGAAGCCAAAAATAGAGATACAGAATATAGTGGCTTCCGCCAACCTGCATGGAAACCTTAACTTAACAAAGATTGCTTTTTCAATTGGGCTTGAAAATGTGGAGTATGAGCCCGAGGTATTTCCAGGAATGGTATACAGAATGGAAGAGCCGCGTGTTGTTCTTTTGCTTTTTGGCTCTGGAAAAATAGTGTGCACAGGTGCTAAAAAACCAGAACAGGTAATGGAAGCAGTTAAGAAGATAAGGAAGAAACTGGAAGAAAAAGGATTGCTAATGTAACTTCTCCTTTTTATTTCTTAAATTCTGTGTAGCCGCATCTTCCGCAGCTTCTTCTGTCAGTATGCTCAGCCATGAATACGCCTGCCCCGCATTTTGGGCATTCCTTTCTTTTCCTAACAAGCTTTCCATCCTTCACTTCATAAAACTTCCACTTACTCATTCTCTCCCTCCTTGGTTTTGCTTTCCTTTTCCTCCTTTCCACCACTCACATTCCTTTTTATAATATAATCTGGTTCTATGGCGCGAGCTTTCTGCTCGGAAGGATAAACCTTTGCATATGCTTTCGCTTCTCTCGCTCCAAACAAAGGCTTCACATAATCCACAACTATAAATCCCTTCATCCCCATACCCTTCAACTGCTCTCTAACCTTTTTCCTCGAAGGAGTTGCTCCTTCATATTTCAACCTAAAATGTATCTCCTCCCTCTCCAGCAGTTTGTTCTCCTTTCTCGATTCTATTTCAATCTCCATTTTCATCCCTCTCCATTTCTTCGATGAATTTTTTCACCACTTCCTTTTCTTTCTCTCCCACCTTCACGACAACCATACCGTGAGATGGTAACCCATATATTACATTTGCGCCTGCCGGCGCCATCAGGATGGCTGGCAACGCCGCCAGATCTTCTTCGCCATCAACCTCTATCCTGACTTTTTCTTTCATTTCATATGCCTTCTTTATTGCTCCCCATAATTGCCTCGTTATCCTTCCAGCAGGATTCTTAACCTTTATAACATTTCCATTTTCAAATTTTTTGCCATGCTTCTTCCTCTCTATTTTGTAATCTATTATTGAAATGTCGGGCTTTATCTCATGCTCATCAAGCCAAATTGTCACAGCATCGCCAACGCTTATAATCATTCCATGCAACTCTTCTTTTTTAATCTCCTTAACAACTTTTCCTAATGGCTTTCTTAACTCTTCTCTCTGCTCTTCTCTAAGCAAATACATCATCTAACCTTCAAAGCATATTTGCCAGGCATTTTAAGTCCCATTTTCTTTGCTATTTGTGAGTTTTCGGCATCGATAATGATCAAATAACCCTGCCAGTGCTCGGTTGTTGGCTCCCCACAATATGGACACGTTGATTTATCTGTCAAAATATGACATTTTCTGCATGCTCTCATTTCTTATCCTCCTTTTTTCCTTTCTCTTTCTCCTTTTTCTTCCATTCCTCCTTTCCCAAACCAGGCTGACGCATTGTGAGGCCAATTTTACTCTCTCTTGGATTCATTTCATTCAATGAAAGTGTAACTATCCTTGCCCTTATTTTATCTCCAACCTTCAAAACTTTTTTCGTTTCTTTCCCTTCCATTCTCCTATTTTCAACATCAACAACTATTTTATCATCCATGATCTGGCTTTTGTGAACCAATGCATCCAGTGGACCAATGTGACAGAATGCTCCAAATTCCACGATATCGCAAACTATGCCATCGACAACTTCATGCAATTCTGGTTTGAATGTCAATGCCTCAAATTCAACCTGCTGATATATGGCGCCGTCTCCATGCAATATTCTTCCCTCTCCGATTCTTTTAACATTCTGTGTCATTACTATTAGCCCATAATCTTTATCCATTGTCCCCTCAAAAACATCCTGAACTATTTTTTTACTGACTTCATCCAGATCTTCCGTCATCTCTGAAGGTGGTATTCGAATCGTATTTTTTATCTTAACCATATAATACATCTGTTAGGAAATATTATCATGCTTATAAATATAATGGTGTTTTTCTAATTTCTATTCCAACTAATCCAAATTTTTATAAACAGGCATTGTTATACCAGCATGGCAAGATTTCCAGAAGCTGAAGCAAGATTGCTTGACAAGCTAATATGCATGCGCTGTAATGCTCGCAATCCGATAGGAGCAACAAAATGCAGGAGATGCGGCTCTAAAAGGCTGCGACCCAAAACCAAAGAAAGAAAAGCCAAAGCTTAATTTTGGCAGCTTGGATCTGCACATTTTTTCCATTTTTTGCCCTTGTATATTATCGTTATTTTTGGTGCCCCGCACTCGCAGTATTCTCCTTCGAAAAACACAGTGCCTTTCTGAGGCAATGGGTATGTCGTTGTGCATCTCGGATAATTGGAGCAGCCTATGAATCTCTTCCCATTCCTTGACTTTCTCAAAACCAAATCTGCTCCACATTTCGGACATTTTCCAAAGAAATTCTGCTTGTACAATGCATTTTTTATTTCCCTTGCAATATCCTTTTCCTTTCCTTCAAGAATCTCAAAAGCTTTCTTCAATATGCTTTTTGATTCCTCAACAACTTCTTCAAAACTTTTTTTGCCATCTGCAATCTTTTCCATATCCTCTTCAAGCATCGCCGTCATATCTGGCTTGGTTATTATCTCAGCCCCTTTTTTCAGGGCTTCAGTTACAGCTACGCCAGCAGGCGTCGGCGAGATGGTCCTGCCTTTTATATATTTTCTCTGGTAAAGCTTGCTTATGATTTCATGCCTCGTTGATTTCGTTCCCAAGCCGAGTCTTTCCATCTCTGCAAGAAGGCTTCCCTGCGTGTATCTTTTCGGTGGCTTTGTTTCCTTCCTTTCCATCTTTGCTTCCAATATTCTCAGCTTTTCTCCTTCTTTTAAATCTGGAATTTCTTTTTCTTCTATTTTTATGTAGGGATATAACTCGAGCCAGTTTCTCTCTATAACTTTTTTTCCTTC
>JAGGXG010000111.1 GCA_021163175.1 Thermoplasmata archaeon | reverse complement strand
TTATTATATTTACTCCTTGCATAAATGTATGCTACCCCATATGATAAACATTTCTATTACTTTTTAACAGATGATTCTGGAAAAGTCTGAAAGCAATTATCTTCCATGCAGTCCAAAAGTTAAGGCGGAAATAGTTGTTCCAATATTTAAAGATGGAAAGTTAGTGGGAGAAATTGATATAAATTCCCATAAAAGAGAGCCTTTTACCACCGAAGATAAAAAATTTCTTGAAGAAGTGGCAAAAATGGTAAGCAAAATTTTGTGAAAAATTTTTTATTCTCGCCCTATATAAAATCATGAAAAAGATTGCCATTGCAATGATTATTCTTCTCGCCATGCCTTCCAATGGATTATTTTTCAATTTTAGAGAAAAAGCTGTCCATTTTCATATAAATCATGAAACGCATGTTCCTCCTTTCCTTTTCTGGAGATGGGGTGAGAGAGACGTTATTATTGAATACAGAGATGTTGTAAAAAATAATGATAGCGTTGTCGCCAATGTTACTGGCTATATTGCGATTCCGCCATCGCTTCCAAATCAGGATATCATCGATATTGAATTTGAAACGCTGCCATCAAAAATTTTGCAGGATGAATATGGGCAAAGTGTAGCATGTTATGAATTTAAACTAAAGCCGAAGGAAAGCGTTGTCCTGTCTTGGCGTGTTAAAGCGAGGATATACAACATTCGCTACATATTGCTTCCTTTCCTTGTTGGCGATTGCATTCCTCCTGATATAAAGGAAAAATACACTGCTGATGGAGAAATGTATAAAATCCATGATCCATATATTCAGCAGATTGTGAAGAGTGTCGTCGCAAATGAAACAAATTTGCTGATCAAAGCAATAAAATTGCACGATTTTGTTATACAACGCCTTAGCTATGCCCTCGATGACAGATGGGATGATGCTCCAACAGTGTTGAAGCGTGGAAATGGCTCATGCTCAGAATACTGCTTTGCCTACATTGCTCTGTGCAGGGCGGCGGGAATTCCAGCAAAATATAAAGGAGGAAGCTATCTGGCAGAGACGCCGCCATATAACGATAGCATATTTCATAGAATGGTTTTGATTTACATGCCAAACTATGGCTGGGTTCCTGTTGACATGACATTCGATGAATGGATTCTCCACCATTACGCTTTTGGCTTCCACAGCAATAGATTCTTCGCCCTCATGACGGGCGGCGGCGCCTCCCGCTATTTAAACTGGACATATAACAGCCATTATGAGAGCAATGCGAAGCTCGATGTCGCTTCAATGGCGAGATGGCTTGAATGGAAAAGATGAAAATCACGCCTTATTCTTTCTGGAATGCAATTATTCCACTTCCGTCAAACATTCTTCTCTTTTTATTCCACATATTTGAATATCCATGATTCATATTCTTCTCCCGGGCTATCTATTCCGACATTTCCAGCATTTATCTCATTTTTTCCATCGTTATCGAAATCTCCAATGCACGTTACAGCAAGCAATCCATGTGTGGCATTGATCAAATATTCCTCTGTATACTCTTTCCCATTCCATTGAAGCACGTGAATAACATTTGTTCCAACTGCAATCTCTTGCAAGCCATCGTTATCAACATCGCCAACATCTATGGCTTCTATCGTCCCTGCCTCGCCATCCCAATAAAAGTTCGCCTTTTCCATATAACTTCCATTTTCATATTCGTATACCTTAAGCATTGGAGCATAAAATGTAACGTGTATCTCATTCTTGCCATCATTATCGCTATCCTTGGCTATGCATGCAAATGGATATGATTCATTGTGATACGCAACCAAGCTTTGCTCCCATTCTCCATTATTCCATTTTAGAACGATTGTTGCATTTGTATTTACAATGAGTTCATTCTTTCCATCGTTGTCAGCATCTCCAATCCATGGAAAATACACCCAATAGTTGCCAGGATAATCCCATTCCATTTTCTTAACAAATTTGTTTCCATCCCATTGAAGAACCAGAACTTCTGGCTCATTTTGGTAACCGCCTGTAACAACAAACTCATTTTTTCCATCGTTATCAACATCGCCAATTATACAATCCAGCGTTGTGCCCCATTCCCCTCTTTTTACAACAATATATCTTCCCATCAGTTTATAGGCATTGCCATCCCATTTGAAAGCCGATGCATGACGACCCCATGCTATGCCAATTTCATTTTTTCCATCGTTATCAATATCGCCAATAGCAAAGCCTGTTGCAGAGCCAAAAGGTTCGGGCAAGCCAAAGAAAGTATAGCCAGCTTTGAAGTATGCATCTGTTATTTTTGCTTCCTCATAGTAGCTATTTTCATTCCATTTTATAACTCGAAGGAATGGGTCTCGCCCACCAATGAGCAGCTCGTTCATGCCATCGTTGTCAGCATCTCCAACTGGCTGAGGACCTTCATAACGGGCAGACCAGAAAGAAAGCCTTCCATAGCTTTTCTGCCATTGAATTATGAAATGCCCTCTGTTTGAATTGTATTCGATATTATCGCATCCTTTTTTGTTTTCCACCATGCCTTCATTTGATAAAACAGGAACAAGCATTAAAATCGCAACCAGAGCAACCATAATTTTCTTCATATTCTGGAAAATAAAATGAAAATAAAAACATTTTTGTGATTGTGGATTGCCATTACATAGCCCCACCATAATATGCTCCCAAATCCTTCTCTTATTTCATCTAAACCATTCTATGTTTATTTCATCGCACTTTCCAATGACTACAACATAAAGCCCCCATTTGGAGAAGAACCAATCCTTGAAAAATCCCTGAAATCCTTCGATTGTCACAATAGAATTCATCCATCCTCCCGCCAAATTTAATTTTTCGGTACCATTTTCATCCGAAATATAAAAAATTCCCGGGAGAAATGGCTGACGACATGAATGTAAAACAATTTTTCTCTCGCTATGCTCTTCAACACAATATATGTTGGTATTACCATGATTGTTGCATTATGATATGTGTCTTCAAACAAATCAGGCTTGCTGATTGCATTTTCCATCACCAGAAATGGATTGAAAAACGCCATAATGTATATAGCCGCCACAACTACAATTTTCTGCATTAATAAAATTAATGAAAAAAGTTTTTATTTGTTTTGCCTTCTATCTTCATGCATGAAAAGATTGTACTTGTCATTGACGACGAGGAAACAATGCAGGATTTGATAAGGAGGAATTTATCAAAAAGCAGTCTTCCAATAAAAGTCTACAGTGCTTTATCTGGAGAGGAAGGTATAGAAAAATATAAAAAGCTTATGGAGAATGGTAAAAAACCGCATCTCGTTATCATGGATTTAAATTTGACTCAATGGGGAAAAGGAAGACTTGATGGCGTTGAAACGACGAGAGAGATACTAAAGCTCGATCCTGAAGCGAATATATATGGCTATACAGCATGGTTTGCAACTGAATGGGCAAAAGAACTTGAAAAAGCAGGAGCAAAGAAGGTTATTGAAAGAACTGTTTTGCCAAGTCAGTTTAGGAAAATGGTTGAGGAAATTTTGAAGGGTATGGAATGATACCAAAAAGCCATCCAAGATATGAAAGCTTAATTTTGAGAAAAAAAATTGCTGAAGGAGTGGAAAAGGGCATAGTTCATATAACGGGGCTCATAGCCCATGGGAGGGGGGAAGCATTTGATTATTTGCTCGGTGAGAAAACCCAAAGCTTCGCTTCCAAGGCGGCGAGGGCTGCCGCCGCCTTCATGAGGGTTGCAAAAAAAGCTGTCATATCTGTGAATGGAAATGCTGCAATGCTGGCTGGAAAGGAAATAGTCAAACTTGGAAAGGAAACAAATGCAAAAATAGAGGTCAATTTGTTTCACAGGAGCAGGGAGAGGATTGAGAAGATTATAAGGCTGCTTGAAAGCTACGGCGGGGAGAACATCCTTGGAATGGAAGGGGATGCGAGGATAGATGGGCTTGAACACGACAGGGCTATATGCAGCTACGATGGAATATATACTGCAGATGTCGTGCTCGTGCCTCTTGAAGATGGCGACAGATGCGAGGCTCTGAAAAAAATGGGGAAAATTGTTCTGACTGTTGACTTGAATCCTCTCTCTCGGACTGCAAGAATGGCAGATGTTACAATCGTAGATAACATAACCAGGGCAATTCCGAATATAAGGAAAGAATATAAAAAAATAAGAGATGCAGAAAAAATAATAAGAGAATGGAACAATGAGAAAAATTTGCAACAGGCTCTGGATTTCATATGTGATCGTCTACGTAATTTATATTAGTAAAATTTTTAAAGGCTATGTAAGCTTTATATAGGATTTTTACATGATTTTATGTGGAAGATATTGCAAGGCTGCTTGGCAGAGATTATTCATTTTTCAAGCTTGATATGAGAGGAAACTTTATTTTAAATACTCTGCCATATGATGCTCCAACATTTATAGAAATTGCAGGAGATGAGGAAAAAGCAAATGCTGCAAAGCTGATATATGATGCACTATCAAAAAAAGAAGCTGAAGGAATATTGCATATCAAAAATGATGACACCATAGAAAAATATTTTTTCAGGCTCATTTTAAAAGATGATGAAATTTTGGGGGTAGCGAAGAAAATTGATGAGGAAAAACCTTCTTTCATTACAGATTTCATGGGCAACGTTATACAAGCAAGCAAAGAATGGGAATGGTTGCTTGGAAGCAATGTTTTTGATGAAATTGAGGGAAAAGAAAGGTTCTTTAAACTTATTTCAGAAGCGATTGAGAGAGGAGAGAAAGAGGAGAAAGGAGAAATAAATGACAGGAAAGTAAGAATAAAAATAAGAGCCACAGATGAACTCCAGTTTTACATAAAGGATGATTTTGAAGAACTCTTAAAGGATATAGTAAAATCGAAGAGTGAGAAAGAAATTATGGAAAATGTATGCAGGCTGTTAGACAGCTTTTCATATGGATATGAAATAAAAATAGGAAATGAAATGCGCTCAAAAGATAATGATGGCTACTTCTTTTACATGGAATTTGAAGGAGGATATGCAAAAATATATGGAGAGAAAAGAGCAGAACTGGATTTGCTTCCTCTCGCCATTTCAATTGCAATGCAATCTTTTAAAAAAGAATTTTTGGCAGAGATGCTACCATTATGCGTATTGAATGGGAATGGAAACATAGTTTCAATAAATAAAAAATTCTCAGAATTGACTGGATATGGTGAGGAAATAATAGGAGAAAACATAAACAAAATATCTGTGGATGGCTCTGGAGAAATTAAAAAATGGAAGGGCAAAAACAGGACTTTGTGGGTAAAGGAAAAAGCAATAAAATTGGGAGGAAAAACATATTTGATAATAGAGGATGTAACAAAAGAAAAGGAAAAGATGGATGAAAATGAATTTTTGAATTCAATACTCAGGCATGACATATTCAACAAAAATCAGATTGCATTGGGCTACATTGGATTGCTTGAAAAAACAAATTTAAATAAAAAGCAAAAGAGTTATGTGGAAAAAGCAAAAACCGGCATAGAGGAAAGCAACAGACTTATACAGTCCATAAGGGAATTAAATGAAATAAGGAAGGAAAGGAAACTCAGAAAAATAAATGTTGGAAAGCTGCTTCGGGACATATGTTCCTCATTTGAAGAAGAGGCAAAAAAAGCTGGAATAACGATTTCATGCAATGTCAAAAATGCCACAGTGATTGCGGATGAGCTCGTAGGCGAGATTTTCTCAAATATAATAAAAAATTCAATCGAGCACTCTAACGCAAGCCAGATAGAAATAAATGGCAGGAATTTAGATGGCGCCTTCGAAATAACCATCGAAGACAATGGAAAAGGCATCCCAAAAGAATTTGCAGAAGATGTTTTCAAGCAGGGCTGGCGGCACAACAGCGAGGGCAGCGGCCTCGGCCTGTATATTGTGAAAAAATTGATGGAGAGATATGGCGGCAATGTGAAGATAGAAAGCGAGGAGGGAAAAGGCACAAAAGTTGTGCTTCATTTTCGAAAGGGGAAGCAGGAGAAAGATTTTTTTAAGATAAGGTTATGAGAATTTTATTTTTACATATCTATAGACGGGATAGGGTATCATTACTCCCCATAGTATGGCTGCTCCTGCTATCGTGAGCAGCGTATCAAAATTTGTTAATGCAATGGCAAAATAGAATAGCGATGCAAGAGGCAAAATTATGACGATATATACTGCAAACAGCACATCATGCAATTTCATGAAATTGTAATGGCAAAGAGCATAAAAAGAAATCGATTTTTATCCAAGCATTTATATTTTTTGCCCCTGTAAAGTAAACAGACATCGGTAACATTTCTAAATCAATTTCCCATTCCTTATAGGAGGGGAATGGGAAATGTCACATGT
>JAGGXG010000078.1 GCA_021163175.1 Thermoplasmata archaeon | reverse complement strand
TAAATATATGGTTTATACATTATTGGCTCATGCAAGAGAGTAATAAGAATATTAAGTATAGCACGATTTCTATACCGAAGGAATTGCATAGAGAGATAGAGGAACTAATAACAAAAAATCCGGAACTCGGCTATTCTAGCGTTGCAGAGCTTTGTAAAGAGGCCATAAGGCTGAGACTTTATGAACTAAAAATGGAGGAAAGGGAAGGTTATGTTAGCTCAAAAGAGATAGAGGAATTATTACTTCTGATAGAAGAAAAACTCGGGAGGAAATAATGGTGAAGATAGAGATAAAGATAGAAGGAGAGGATATTGAAAGCATAATAAGGGATTTTGATAAGTTATTTGAAAGGAATAAGGAAGAAATAAGAAAGATTTTGCGTATGCTCGCAGAAGAAATTATAGAAGTCATAGAAGATAGGAAAATTATAGACAAAGGAGCTGATATCTATATAAAATTGAACAGGGCAATAAACTGGAGATATAAGCAGCAAAAATGATTATACAGTGCGGCGCTGATTTTCATGGAAATGAGGAAAAATATAGTAAATTTTTTGAAGGAGTGAAAAAGGAAAAGCCAGATATCATTGTAATGGCTGGCGATTTGGGGAGAATAAACGAGGAGTTATATGAAATAAATCGCCCCACTTTTGCAGTGCATGGAAACATGGATGGGCTTCTTTTCTTAAACAAAATAAAGATAGTTGATGAAAAACTCTTTGAATTCAAAGGATACAAGTTTCTTGGTTTGGGATGGAATTTTGGAGACGTTATTGAAGAAAATGGTAAAAAATCAAGGATAGAGGAAGCTGAATTCGATATAATAATAAGTCATGCTCCGCCATATAAAACAAAAGATAAGGCATTCCTTGGAATGCATATAGGGAGTAAAAAATTGAGGAAAATTGTTGAACAAAAAGAGCCACACATTGTTTTATGTGGGCACGTCCATGAAGACTATGGATATACCATGCTAAAGAACACTCTTGTTGTGAATTGCAGCGTTGGAAAGAAAGGAAGTTATACCATTGTTGATACAGAAAATAAAAAAGTTAAGATGGTTGGATATTGATTAGAAAAGCTGCATTTTCAAGTAAGTCAATGAGTTTGGAAGCAAATCTTGCGAGGGGGGCGCCGTCTATAATGTCATGATCAACACCTATAATAAAACGGAGAAATTCTCTTTCTTCCAATTTTTCATCAACCTTAACAATTTTCTTTGCTATTCCTCCTATTCCAATTTGTGTTGTATAGTGTCCTCCAATGATAATAAGCCATCCATTGAAGCCAGGCCTTCCAATTGAAGTAACCCCAGTTGTTCCCATGTATTTCTTTCTCATGAAAGCATTTCTTCCAGCAATCGTAAACAAAATTTTTTGTATAAAATAGGGAGCTTTCAGCACGAATTTTTCAAATGCTGATAACTTTCCTATTACTTCTGTTCCCTTTTCAACTTTTTCTTTTTGAGCATTTCTTATCTCATTCGTTATCTCTTCCACACTCTTTTCATTCGCCTTCCTTATTATGTATGCTCTTGGCCTTGCTTCTTTCGCCACCACTCTTTCAACAGGAATAGCAACATCGACATCTTCAAAATAAATCAATTTTCCTTTTCCATGTCTTATTGCATTGAATTCTTTTTCCTCTTTCATAATCTCCGCCACACATTTAACGATCCATCCAGTAAAGGAAATGTCATCCCCTTTTCTTTTTCTCTCTTTCATTATCTCTCTCGCTTTTGTTACATCAGCTTCAACAATGACATATATGATGTGCTTTTTCCTTCCCTCCTCAAGCAATAAAGAAATGTTCCTTCTTTCCTTGGAGAAGGGCTTTATTTCATATTTTCCTACTTCCATATTGTAAAGTCATGCATCTTTTATAAAAGTGATGATGCCCTTAATCAAAAAATATTTCTATACATTTTCCATTTACCCTCATGTTCGAAATTCGTTTCCATGGAAGGGGCGGGCAGGGTGCCGTCACCGCCGCCAACATTCTCGCGATGGCTGCCTTCAAAGAAGGATATTATGCACAATCATTCCCTTTTTTTGGGGTGGAAAGGCGGGGGGCGCCAGTCCAGGCCTTCACAAGGCTGGATGAAAAGCCAATTGATGTGAGAATGAATGTTTACTCGCCCGATGCTGTCATTGTTCTAGATCCTTTCTTGCTTGATGTTGTGAATGTTACGGAAGGATTGAAAGAAGGAGGAACCATAGTAATCAACACATCCAAGAAGCCATCTGATTATGATTTTGGCTATAAAGTGGCTACGGTGGATGCAACTTCTATAGCTCTCGCCCACAAACTTGGCTCTTCTGCTTCGCCAATCGTCAATACTGCAATATTGGGGGCGTATTCAAAAGCAATAAAAAATGTTGGTATCGATAACATAATGCTTGCCATAAAGGAGCGAGCTCCTGCCAAAAAGGAAGAAAATGCTATGGCAGCTCGTGAAGCATATGAAAAAACAATTTTGGGGTGGGAAAAATGAAAATAACGAGAGGAGCTGTTGTTGAGGAAGCAGGTAATAGTATAGAAAATAAAACTGGAACATGGCGAACCTTCAAGCCAATCATAGATTATAATAAATGCATTCGTTGCATGGTATGCTGGGAATTCTGTCCAGAGCCATCCATATATAAGGAAGATGGCTCGGAAAAACCTGCTCCAAATGAAGCCCTAAAAAAGCTTCCCGTGCCAGTAATAGATTATGATTATTGTAAAGGTTGCGGAATATGTGTTAATGAATGCCCGGTTAAAGCAATTGAATTTGTTAAGGAGGTGAAATGATGAAGACAATGCTTCGTGGAAATGAGAGTGTTGCCTACGCCTTTAAACTCGCAAGAATAGATGTTTTCCCGATGTTTCCAATTACGCCTTCAACACTTGTTCCAGAAATGATTTCCAAATTCGTAGCTAATGGCGAACTTGATGCAGAATTCATTCCTCTTGACTCAGAACATTCTGCTATTTCTGCTGCCATAGGAGCAAGTTTGAAAGGAGCGAGAGTTGGAACTGCAACGGCATCGCAAGGCCTGGCTTTGATGCATGAAATTTTGTTCATTGCAAGTGGAATGCGTTTGCCAATAGTAATGGGAATTGGCAATCGCGCTTTAAGTGCGCCAATAAACATATGGTGTGATCATCAGGATACGATTGCACAACGCGATACTGGCTGGCTCCAATTTTATGCTGAGAGCAATCAAGAAGGCTTGGATTTGATTCTCATGGCTTTTAAAATATCTGAAGACAAGCGTGTTTTGCTTCCTTCCATGGTGGGCTTGGATGCTTTTGTTTTAACGCATACCATGGAGCCAGTTGACATTCCAGAGCAAAGCAAGGTGGATGAATTTCTTGGCGAGTTCAAGCCAAATTATCGCATTCTGGATACAAAAAATCCTGCCACTTTCGGCGCCTTCGGCTCGCCCCGCCATTATATGGAATTTAAATATGCGCAGCATCTTGCAATGCAGGCAGCCAGTCATGTTATAGATGAGGTATTTGAAGAATTTGAGAGAAAATTTGGAAGGAAATATAGCAAGATAACGGAAGAATTTACAGAGGATGCTGATATTGTTTTCATCACCATGGGTTCATGCACAGGAACAGCAAGAGAATTCATTAAAATGAAAAGAAAAGAAGGAAAGAAAATCGGACTCATAAAATTGACAGTGTTCAGACCATTTCCCAAGGATGAACTAAGGAAAGCATTGAAAGGAAAGAAAGTTGTTGCAGTTGTCGATAGAAACTTCTCGCCTGGCTTTGGAGGAGCAGTGTATGGCGAGGTTTTGGCTACGATGTATGGAAGGGATGAACCAAAAATAATAGATTTTATCGTCGGCCTGGGAGGACGAGACATAACATTTGATACCTTCGAAAAAATTCTTGAAATAACTGAAAAAGGTCTGGAAGGAAGCGTTGAGGAAATAAACTGGATAGAAGTTGATAAGGAAGCTGTTGAAAAGGAGGAGATGATATGAAGAATGACTGGCTTTTTGCCCCCGGGCATGGTTTATGTGCTGGATGTGCCATTCCAATAATAGTAAAGCATATTCTTGCAATATCTGGAGAGAATACAATAGTTGTAAATGCAACAGGCTGCCTGGAAGTGGCTACAACAGAATATCCCCGCACTGCATGGCGAGTACCATGGGTTCATGTAGCCTTTGAAAATGCCGCTGCTGTCGCAAGCGGAATAGAGGCAGCTATGAAGAAAAAGGGAGAGAAAGCAAATATAATATGCTTTGGCGGCGACGGCGGCACAGCGGACATAGGAATACAGGCTTTGAGCGGAATGGTGGAGCGTGGCCATAACGTATTGTATGTAATGTATGATAATGAAGCCTATATGAATACTGGAATACAGAGGAGTGGGGCAACGCCTTATGGAGCATGGACGACCACGAGCGAGGTTGGAAAAGCAAATCCAATTGGAAATGCTCGCCCCAAAAAACCTGTGGCTGAGATAATGGTTGCTCATCGCGCTTCATATGTTGCTACTGTAAATGTTGCGTTCATAAGGGATTTCAAGAAAAAAGTGGAGAAGGCATTGAAGACGGAAGGGCCCCGTTTCATCCACGCCATATCAACATGTCCAACTGGCTGGCGATCTGATCCAAGTAAAAGTATAGAAATAATAAAGCTTGCAACAGAAACCGGACTGTTTCCACTATGGGAAAGCGAGAATGGCGAGGAAATAAAAATAACATATAAGCCAAAGTTTTTGCCAGTCGAAGAATATTTAAAAGCTCAGGGTCGATTCCGTCACCTACTTAAAAATCCTGAGTACATAGAAAAAATAAAAGAAGATATAAAGCAATGGTGGCGCCGCCACGGCGTGGAAATATAAAGCTTATCCCCCTCCTTTTAAATTTAAAAAGTGGCGAAAACAAATGAAGGATTTTGAAGTTGCATGTATCCATAAAAATTTAAATTTTTATGCTCTCTTTTTCCCTGATAAAGTAATGTATATACCATAGATGATAAAAGATGCTCCAATCAGGGTTAATATGGTTATTCTCTCTTTTAAAACAAGATGAGCAAGAAGCATTGCAAAAAGAGGTATTAGATTCAAAAAAATAGCCACTTCTGTTGCTTCTGCCTTCTCCAGAGCATAATACCAGGCAACATAAGCGAATACAGAGCATAGAATGGCGAGATATAAAATGACTGCCCATCCTTCTGTAGATATTTTGACACTCCATACATCATGATAAATAAAGGGAATGAAAAGAAATGTGCCGATGATGAAAGTATAGGTTGTCAGAGAAAGAGAATCATATTTCTCCAGCAATTTTTTTCCCACTATACTGTAAATCGCCCAGCATAAGGCGGAGAGAAGAATGAGAATATCGCCCTTTATGGAAGGAGATATAGAAAAAGAACCTTTTGAAATTACAAATACGACACCGATGAATGAAAGCAATACGCCCATAATTTTTCTGTATGAGAATTCCTCTTTCAAAAAAATCCATGAAAATATGGCTATGAAAAGAACATTTGTGTTGATAAGGAGAGCAGAATTTGTGGCAGATGTGTATTTAATGCCCGTAAATTGAAGAATATAAAGAAGGGTTACACCTGTTAAAGATAGAACGAGTAGCATGGGTATGTCAGCTGGAGAAATTTTCACAATCTTTTTCCTTAAAGCCATTATAAAAAACATTAAGGGAGATGCAATCGCAAACCTGAAAAAAGCAAGAATTATGGGAGAAATGTCCTCAACGCCAATTTTCACCGCAATAAAAGAGCCACCCCATATGAGGGCAACAATGGAAACAAGAATTGCATGTTCTTTTTGCATCTCTCCATATACCATTTTTGTGTTAATAAAAATTTTTATGGTTTGCTATTTGAGGAAATGGTGTAAAATAGCGCTGAGGGAGGGATTTGAACCCTCGCGGTGCACAAGCACCACAGGCTCTCAAGGCCTGCGCCTTGGTCCGGGCTTGGCTACCTCAGCGTGGCTAAAAAGAATAGTGGAGGTTATAAAAAAATTTATGGCGAAAATTAAAAATAAAAAGGGTTAAGATTTCAAAACTATCTCTATGTTGACGCCATCTGGCACTTGCACACGCATGAGTTGGCGCAAAGCACGTTCTTGGGCATCGAGTTCTATAAGGCGTTTATGTATGCGCATTTCCCATCTGTCCCATGTTTCTGTTCCCTCGCCATCAGGGCTTTTCCTTACTGGAACAACTAAGCGTTTAGTAGGCAATGGTATGGGACCGCGCATTTTGATTCCTGTTCTCTGTGCTATGTTTTTTATCTGCTGACACACTTCATCAATCTTTTTTGCATCTGTTCCCGTTAACGTTATCCTTGCTACCTGTGCCATGTTACTTTATCTCTCTTGGCTCTATATCAACACATATTCCAGCTCCAACTGTCTGTCCCATGTCTCTAATTGCGAATCTTGACAACTCTCTTATTGTATCTGCTTTCTCTATCACCATTGGTCTTGTTGGGACGATTCTAACGAGGGCAGCATCTCCTGTTTTTAAGAACTGCGGATTCTCTTCTTTGACTTCGCCTGTCCTTGGATCAAATTTCTTGAGCAGTGCATCGAATCTCGCTGCTACCTGAGCAGTATGCACGTGGAATACTGGTGTGTAGCCAACTGTTATAACGCTTGGATGATTCAGAACCATTATCCTCGCTGTAAATGCCTTCGCTACCGTTGGCGGATTATCAACATGGCCAGCTACGTCTCCTCTCCTTATGTCTTTCTTGCTCACGCCTCTTATGTTTGCTCCAACATTGTCTCCAGGCTCTGCCTTTGGTATTGCTTCATGGTGCATTTCTATACTCTTTACTTCTCCAACAACGCCGTGCGGTTGTGTCGATGGCAGGAATATGAGTTTATCGCCTGGTTTCATTACTCCTGTTTCTATTCTTCCTACTGGAACTGTTCCGACGCCTGTAATGGAATATACATCCTGTATTGGCCATCTCAATGGCTTATCTATTGGCTTTGGTGGAACCTTCAGATTGTTCAAAGCTTCTATAAGCGTTGGACCATCGAACCAATCAAGCTTTTTCTTTTCCACAATGTTGTCACCCTGCCATGCAGATATTGGAAGATAAACAACATCTTTGTATCCAATGCTCTTCAGCAATTTCTCCACATCTGCTTTCACCTCTTCATATCTCTTCTGGTCGTATGGTGGCTGGGTTATATCCATTTTGTTTATGGCTACGATCATCTGATCCACACCGAGCGTTTTTGCGAGCCATGCATGCTCCTTTGTCTGAGCCATCACGCCGTCTGGGGCTGCCACAACAAGAATGGCGGCGTCCGCCTGGCTTGTTCCTGTAATCATGTTTTTGACGAAGTCGCGGTGGCCGGGAGCGTCGATGATTGTGAAGTAGTATTTGTCGGTGTCGAAGCGGCGATGTGCAACATCTATTGTAATTCCGCGCTCTCTTTCTTCCTTAAGCTTATCCATAACCCATGCCAAGGCAAAGCTCTCTTTTCCTTTCGCTCTTGCTTCTTCCTCGTATTTTTTAATCAGATGCTCATCTATTTGCCCTGTATCGAGTAGCAATCTTCCCACAAGCGTTGACTTGCCGTGGTCAATATGCCCTATCGTCACCAAATTAAGATGGGGTTTTTCGGCTG
>JAGGXG010000147.1 GCA_021163175.1 Thermoplasmata archaeon | reverse complement strand
GTTGCCAAATTGCAGAAGGAAGCGTTGATGAGAAAATATAAGAAGGTGGAATGATGGTGATGGATATGTTTGGAAAAATATCTGCTGTGAAACGTGATTATTTGCTCGGGCTTGCCAAAGAAGGAAAACGAGTTGATGGACGTGGCTTCGATGAATATCGCAAAATAACGATAGAAAGAAATATAATAAAAAATGCTGAAGGCTCTGCAAAGGTAAAGATTGGCAATACAATGGTTATGGCGGGGATAAAGCTTGAAATAGGAGAGCCATATCCGGACTCGCCTGAAGAAGGAACGATGACTACTTCAGTAGAACTCCCGCCTTTGGCATCACCAGAATTCGAGCCTGGGCCGCCGACGCCAGACGCCATAGAAATTGCGAGAGTGATAGACAGGGGCATAAGGGAGTCAGAATATATAAAGCTCGATAAACTTGTTGTTGAGCCAGGCGAGAAGGTATGGATTGTTTTCATTGATATACATGTTCTTGACTATGATGGAAATCTTTTCGATGCTGGCTCGCTGGCTGCAAGCATTGCTCTTCAAAATGCTGTTGTACCAAATGAAAGATACGGATTTGGAGACAATGTTCCACTTCCAGTTGGCTCCCCTCCCGTAAGCTGCACATTCGTTAAGTTTGGCGATTCCATAGTTGTTGATCCAAATCTGGATGAGGAGCAGGTTGCAGAAGCCCGTTTCACGGTAGCTTTGGATGAAAAAGGAGACATAAGGGCTATGCAGAAAGGACTGGCTGGAAGCTTCACGCTCGATGAAATAAAAAATAATATAAAGAGGGCACAAATACACGCTAAGAACATCCGTAAATTAATGGAGGGCTAAAAATGGCAAAAAGAACAAAAAAAAGCAAAATGACTGCCCGTTTCGGGTCAAGATATGGAGTTAAAATAAGGCACAAGGTAAGAGAGATAGAAGAGAAGCAGCGCCAGTGGCATGTTTGTCCAAGATGCGGCAAAAAGAAAGTGAGGCGGGTAAGCACAGCCATATGGCAGTGCAGGAGCTGCGGTGCCAAATTTGCGGGCGGCGCCTATTTGCCTACAACAACGGCGGGAAAAGAAGTGGAGAAGAGCATTAAGAGCATATTGGGTGCTGGAACATGATAACGTATAGGTGCGGCAAATGCGGAAAGATAGTCGAGATTGATTCGGAGAGAATGGGGATAAAGTGTCCGTACTGCGGGGGCAAGATTTTTTATAAGGAGCGCCCTCCGACTGCAAAGAAGCTTAAAGCAAGATAATGCATAGGGCTGAGATAAAGGTAAAGGAAAATGCCGAAATTCTTTACAATGCATTGAAGTATGAGGAAGCTCCAAGATGCAGAACAAAATTTGAGCTCAAAGATGGAAGTCTTACAATAACGATTGAAGCAAAAAGCGCTTCGAATTTGAGAGCAGCCCTAAATTCTTTTCTTAGATGGATTGATATGCTGGAAAAACTGATGAAAAAATCAATGGCAAAAATTAAATAGAGTTAAGCAATATCATAGCATGAAGAAGGTATGGGCTATATTTGTGGTTTTGTCTCTTGTTGTGCCTTATATGGCAATTGCAAATGCTGAAAATGAAGCAAAAGAAAAGATAGAAATTTATGATTCATTTGGAAACAAAATAGCAGAAAAGATTGTAACAGAGGAAAAAGCAAAAGAAATAGAGCAGGAACTTACAGAAGGAAAGGCAGATGCAGCAATAATGCATTTGCTACCCAAAAAAATGGATTTTGGTGTGCTTACATATGTTGTTAGCTATGGAAAGGGAAAAGTATACATACCATTGCATCGTGACCGCTCTTTCTTAAGGTTATTCATAAGACCAATATTCTTCAAGTATGAGAGAGGATTCACATTTGTAAAGTTTGGAGCAAATTATATGTGGGATAGATGTAAAACATTTGGAGACTATGGATTCATGTTAAGGAGGCAGTGTGGCGTAATGATTGGCTTTGTTGGATTGCATATTAAAATAGGGCACAAGCTCAATCCAGATACACATATATTTGTAGGAGGAAGCTTTGCAATGATAGGAAACGATCTCCTCCTATAATTTTTTTTATTTTTTGTATAAAAGACGATAAGGATTTTATTTCTAAAAGATGGAGGAGATGAAAAGGAAATGATGCGTGGCTTTGGTAGAGATAATGGCAGAGGTAGAAAGCATAGGCGAGGATTTAGAAGGCATGCTAGCAGGGGTTATCCAATTCGAAATATCAGAGAAGTTTATCTTATAAAACAACAGGAACTATATATAGAGCAGCATAAAGAAAAAGATTTGGCAAACAAAATTTATGAAATTCTTCCAAAATTGAGTTGCAGGACATGAGAATAAGCTTGCCAACTACTATTATTCCAATAAAAGCAACAAGCTGAATATCATGAGCAATGCAGTAGAAGAAATTGTTGCATATTTGCATATAACCGATTTTTCTTTAATTAACTCAATCTTTTCAAAAGGTATTGCGAAAAGTGGTAAGATTGCTGTTGTTGAAATTAAATGCCATATTGTAAATGGTATAGCCATTAAATAACACAATATAAATCCATGCAGGCTGTAGCCATAATATCCTCCCAGCCACCATCCAAAATTTGTCCATATATCATATGCCAATATTGATGGAATGCTATATAAAAT
>JAGGXG010000143.1 GCA_021163175.1 Thermoplasmata archaeon | reverse complement strand
GTGGCAACGACTATGATGCCTTCCTTCCCAACCTTTTTTATTACCTGCCAGCTGATCTGCTGATTACCCCGACCAAAAATGAAGCCGTTGCTTAGTGGAGCGACGATTATCCTTGCCTTATCTTCTTTTAAAAAATTTAGCAGCTGCTCTTCATTTGCATCCTTTATAACCAATTTTCCATCCTTTACAACATCTACACCCAAAAAACTTCCCTCTATTCCCAGAGCTTTTTTAATTGCATATGTTGTTGAGCCACCTCCAATGATGTGGCTTCCTTTCCTGCATATCAATGCCATGAAATATGCGATACTTTCCTTCATTTCCTTGTCGCTTGTTATCAAAATTTTTCCTTGCTGAACATTTCCACCAAAAGTTTTTGCATATCCATAAATCTTCAACTCAAGCTTATCTTTCCGAAAAGCTTCCTCATCTATATCAATTATCTCAGCATCAACCGAGCCATCAAAATTTGCAATAACTTCTGCTGCCATCCTAGGTGTGAAAGCAAATACGCCAGAACACATTTTCACGCCAGCAGGCACACCAAGGATAGCTACTCTATCTTTAACGACAGAATATACATCTCGGGCTGTTCCATCACCCCCAACAAAAACTATTGCATCTACGCCACGCTTCATAAATTCAATACATGCTTTTTTTGTATCCATCGCTGGTTGGATTGCTGCATTTGTATATTACGGTTGCCATTATTCTAGCTCCCCTACATTCATACTCACCCATCTCATGTGAGCTGTAAAAATTTGCACATCAATTTTCTTTTCTTTCAAAGATTTCAAAAATTTTTTCGCTTTTTCTGGTGACTCTTTTTTGGCTCCTCTTTTTATCGCTTCATGCAACATTCCGTCTGTTCCTTTTAACCCAACTTTTCCACCCATGCCTGCAATAGGATTGACAACGAAGCCAATCTTCATATTTCTGGAAGATTTTTCAGCGCTTCTTTTATAAGCTCTTCTGGATATTCATAGTCTTGAAGCATTCCATGGTTAAAGGCATCGTAAGCAGCCAGATCAAAGTGGCCATGGCCGCTATTCACGAAAACAATCGTTTTTTCCTCGCCCTCCTCCTTGCATTTCCTCGCCTCATCAATGGCAGCCTTGACGGCATGCGCCGCCTCCGGGGCGACGAGGAAACCTTCCGTCTGGGCGAATATTTTTGCTGCCTCAAAAACTTCATTCTGGTAAAAGGCCCTTGCCTTTATTATACCATCTTCAACGAGTTTGCAGAGAGCTGGAGCATCGCCATGATAACGTAGACCACCAGCATGTATGGCTGGAGGAATGAAAGTGTGGCCGAGAGTATACATTTTCAGCAATGGTGTAAGGCGGGCGGTATCACCATAATCATATCTATACATGCCTTTTGTGAGCGTTGGGCAAGCCATTGGTTCAGCTGCTATTATATCGATATCCTCTCCATGAAGCTTGTCATAAACAAATGGAAACGCTCCTCCAGAAAAATTGCTTCCCCCACCAACACATCCTATAACAATATCTGCCCTCTCATCTATACTTTGGAACTGCCTTTTCATTTCTAGGCCAATTATGGTTTGATGCAGGACAACATGGTTCAAAACAGAACCGAGAGCATATTTTGTATCCTCATGGGTTGCAGCATCCTCAACTGCCTCGCTGATTGCAATTCCAAGGCTTCCGCTCGTATCTGGCCTCTCTTTCAAAATTTTTCTTCCCGCTTCCGTAGCGTTGCTCGGGCTGGGTATAACTTTTGCTCCCCACGTCTCCATCATAATGCGGCGATAGGGCTTCTGTTCATAGCTCACTTTAACCATATAGACAGTCAGAGCAAGCTCAAAAAGGCGGGCGGCAAAAGCCAGGGCGGAGCCCCACTGACCGACGCCTGTTTCAGTTGTGAGCCTTTCAACTCCTTCCTTTGCATTATAATATGCTTGAGCTACCGCCGTATTTGGCTTGTGGCTTCCAGGCGGGCTTACGCCCTCCCATTTGTAATAAATTTTTGCAGGTGTTTTGAGAAATTCCTCAAGGCGGGTAGCCCTAATCAGAGGAGTGGGGCGCCATATACGATATATTTCCTTTACATCTTCTGGAATGGTAATCCATCTCTGCCTGCTCATTTCCTGCTTTATTAACTCTTTTGGAAATATTGTTTCAAGCTCATTCGGCTTCAATGGCATTTCATTTTCATCAAGCATTTTTACTCATTAAAAATTAAAAAAACCTGCAAATATATGATGGTGAAATTGCGCCATATATGGCTGGCAATGGTTATAAAAATAGTGCAAAAGATTTCATCTAAGGAAGTTGTTATCGAGGGTAACAATTATTTTGTATCTGAAAATGTATTCAATCCAAAGTATTTTTACACAAGCGAACTCATGCTGGCCAACATGCAAATAAAGGATGGAAGCATCGTTCTTGATATGGGAACTGGCTCAGGTGTTTTAGCTATAGAGGCTGCTAAAAAGGCAAGCGTTGTTTTTGCTGCTGATATAAGCAAGGAAGCGATAAAAATTGCAAGAAAAAATGCCGAATTGAATGGAATAAACAATATAAAATTCCTTCAAAGCGATTTATTTTCTTCCTTGCCGCATATAAAATTCGATGTCATATTATTCAATCCTCCATACCTTGATTTAAAGCCGAAAAGCATATTTGATTGCGCGATATGCGACTATGAAAAAAGAACGATAAAAAGATTCTTAAAAGAGGCGAAAGATTATTTGAAAGAAAATGGGCACATTGAAATTGCTTATTCATCCATTGCAGATCCATATGTTGTTATGGAATATGCCAAAAGCATTGGATGGAAAGTTGAAAAGATTGCGGAAAAGAAAATATTTGGGGAAAAATTGTATGTTTTCAGGCTTATTCCTTAGCTTTTATATGAAATTTTTTATAGAAAGCAAATGCTATTATGGCAACTATTGCGACAGCTGGAACAACAAAAATTGTTGCATTTCCTTCTTTTTCCTTCGTTGCCTCTTCTTCAAATGTTTTTGCATCCATGCAATATATTTTTCCGTTGCTGCTGAAAGCAACTCTTCCGTTAAAAGCTATTGCATTTGAAAGGATCGGCGTTGTTATGTAATTATATATACTTTCCATTTCATGAGCAGGAGCAAAACTCCATATTGCCTTTCCATCGCTTTTATTTATGGCATAGAAGCGACCATCGTCGCTCCCAAAGAAAATATAGCTGCCATATGCCATAATTTCGCCATGTATGGAGGCACTGCTGCTGTATATCCATATTTTATGCCCCGTCTTATCCACACAATAAACATTTCCATCCAAAGATGCAAAGTATATTCTTCCATCTTTTTCTATCGCTTTTGTAACGATTCCCCATCCTGCTGTATATTCCCATATTAATTTTCCATTTTCATCAATGCAGTATAAGCAGCCATCATATGATGAAGCATATATTCGCCCCCTGTAATATGAAATTTTTTCCACAGGAAGCGTTGCATTGAATTGCCATTTTATTTTTCCATCGTAGCAATAAACGCTTTTGTTGCTTGCAATATACAATGCGTTTCCATATTCTATATCGCTTGCATACATGCCAAGAATTTTTTCATCATTTTCATAGACGCCATTCCCTGCTATGTAAACGTTACCATTTTCAATACAGATTGCATTACCTCCTTTGTATGTGGAAACTATATGGCCATTTTCATCAATGCAGTATGTTTTGTTTGATGTAACAACGTATATATTTCCATTTGCTTCGATTTCATTCACATTTCCATCTAAAGTTCTACTCCATAAAATGCTTCCATTTTCATCTAAAGCAAGTATGTTGTTGTTAAAGCCAGCGTATATGTTTCTTCCATCTGTTGAAAGCCTCGCATATCTGTAATTGCTTGTGTTGGCATCGTTGCAAAATGTATATTCCCATAATGGCATGGCTCCCATTCCTTTGTTTGTATTTCCTTTTTCATAATTTGGCTCGAAATCGTAAGGCACACCATAAATTTTTGTCCATCCGGCGGCGGGCACATCTCTTACGCCTTTTAATTTATACAGCGATGACGTATTCCATACGTAGTTAGGATTTCCATAAAAGCCCCAGAGCCCGTTGTCCCATATCATGTTTCCATCCGTGATTTCAATATAGGTTGTGAAATCTGATATGGGCGGAGTTGACATTATTTTTTTGACAACGTTTGCATCTATCCTTCCATAATATCTTTTACCCAATTCTTCAAATTTTATGTCTCTCTCACTTGGAGTATAGAAGAAAGTGTAATACTGGTAGCCTGTTGCATTGAGTAAGAGATGAGCTAGTCTGAATATGGGGGCTTTCAGAAATTCATAGCCTAAAATTTCTCGTCTCACCTTAAAGTTAAATGGATTGTTCGCACTCCACAAAAAACCATTTTTTGTCCTTTCAATAGCATAATGATACAAGCCAAATTCAAACAAAGCAATTTCTTTTGCTTTGGCATCAGCTATAAGCCATTGCGAATTCATAACTCCTGTATTTTCTTTGAGCATATAGCTTATTATTTCATCGATATTGTTTGCATACTGCATTGCCATCCTTGTTCTTATTGCAAGAGGAATGCCACGAAGCTTGTAATATCCCTGTATGAATGTTGTTTCTATCATAGCCAAGCCCGCATCATTCTGCCAGTAGTCTTCGTCACTCCATATCAAGCCAGGCGAAGTAGCTATAATGATGCGGTGCCCCCTGCTCGGCTCAATGTCCAGAATAACATTCCATCTCTGGGCTATATAGTAGGTATACCACCATCCTCCACACCATACAGCATCACTTATAACGATGTTTCCATCTTTGGTGGCATTGCCAACAGCTGCAAAACCATTGCAATGCTCGGCAGGGCTGAAATCAAAATATATTTCTTTTCCCTCCAACTGTGGAAAAAATTTGGCTATACCATGCATTATGTCACGTCCAATATGAATGCTTTTTGTCGGATTCGTTAATATGCTCATCAACTCATACATTTCATTCAATGTTAGAATGTCTTCATATGTAACATCTCTTCTATAAAATTTCTGCCCTCTTGCTTTCACTCCATCTGCTATTCCCTTTATTTCCTCTCTGTATTCCTCAGGATAATAAGGCCAGAATATTTTCATCGCCTGTTTTTTGCATGATTCCCACCACGAATAAGAAAGCTTTTCATATTGAGATGAATTTTTATCTATGGGCAAATATTTTATTACGATGGGACAATTATGTATTATATTACTCCATCTATACATCATGTCCAATATTTCCGCATATAAAAGATAGCCATGCTGGTAGCCGCGCTGATATGCATCTCCTTCTATATGAACATAAATGTAACCCTGCACGTTATAACGGCATGCATTTTCATAAACATCATTTCCAACAACATTTATCTCATAATTTAAAGGGGTTATCATCAATACTGCAAGCAGCAATGAAAGCAACTTCATGTAAAAGAAAGCTTTTATTGTTTAAAAAATCTTTTCACTGCCTGCCTTTTTCAATCCACTTTCGAGATTGTCAAAAAATTAACCAAAAACAATCATGATTTATTGTTCATCATCATAAAAGAATTGAATAAATTCGAATAGAATTCCTTTCTACATCGAGAGATAGAAACGAAGATGCAAATAT
>JAGGXG010000161.1 GCA_021163175.1 Thermoplasmata archaeon | reverse complement strand
TGGAAGAAGCATGGAAAATAAAGGAGATGCATTGATTTACTACAAATATGCTTACATGATAGCAAATATGCTGCGTATATCAAAAGGAATTAAGGCAACAAAGCCAGAATATATTGGAAATAATGGAAACAATGGAAATAATAATAGCAACAACAATGGCAACAATAACAATGGAAGCAGCACGCCAGGCTTTGAAGCTGTCGTCGCCATAGCGGCGGTGGCGATAGCAATATTCTGGAAAAAGAAAAAACTACATTAGTCTGATTTTATAGAGGGATGCTACGATTTCCCATTTTATCTTCCTTCTTTGCAACCATAATGAAAAGCTTATAATGCAATTTGATGGAACTTTTAGCCATGCTCGAAGAAAGGGGAGATATGAAAAGAACAGAAAAGATGGAAAAGAAAGAAAATGAGATGAAAGAGATGATGAATAGCCCTTAGAGTAAATTTGCAAATTTTTTATACCTCTGTTTGCTACATGGGTGTATATCTGGGTGTTTGGTATCTGCTGTTCTTTCCATTTTATTTCTTCCATGCTCAAACGATTTGTAATTTCATTTCTCTTTTTATTAAAGGCAATATTTCCCAACTTTATTTCCTCAATCAATTTTCCCCAAACCATTTCCTTTCTGGGGCGTAAGATTTTTAAGATTCAAATGCATGTCAATTAGTGAAAAATGAAATAAAATTATTTCGCTATAACTCCAATTATAAAGATTATCCGAATAAAAATTTCGCTGGGTTAGGCGAAATTTATGGTGAATGAAGATGATAGAGATCTACTGTAGAAATTGCGGGAAAAAATTATCCAATGACAATGAAGTTTGCCCAAACTGTGGCAGCAAGAAAAGGAATATAATAGTAACTCTCAAAGACAAAATAGAATTGCATGATCAAATCAAAGGAAAAGTAAAAAGGCAAGGATTTAAGAAACCTATTCGAGAATTTAAGGTTGGAGATGATCTGCATCACAAGTCTGGGAAATGGTATCATAAAGAAATGTACATAGACAGAGAAAAAGATCAATATAAAGAAATAGTAAAGGATAAAACGACAGGAAACATAATACACAAATGCGAAGAGCCACTTTCAAAGCATAAGGGGCATGGTAGTGCAAAATACAAAAAAATTAAATCAAATGAGTAAACTTCGCCTAATGGATTGCGGACATACGGCTACGCTTAGCTCTGCCCAAATCCAGCCATAAGGCTGGATTTCGTATCTTCGCAAAACGTTATCCGGAGTGCTTGCCGCTGCTTTGAAAAGATTTAAAACCGAGAATGAAATAAAATAATAGGTGGCAAAAATGAAAAAATCACTTGATGAGATAAAAGAAATTATCGAGAAACACAAGGAAGAGCTTAAAGAAAAGTATGGTGTTAAAGAAATAGGTATCTTCGGCTCTTTTGTAAGAGGAGAAGCGAAAGAGGATAGTGATGTTGATATACTGGTTGAATTCGAAAAACCGATAGGATTCTTCAAATTTCTCGAATTGGAGGAATATCTGAGTAATTTGATAGGGAAAAAAGTAGACCTTGTATCTAAAAAAGCCCTTAAGCCACACATTGGAAAATATATTCTTGAAGAGGTTGTAACAATATGAAAAGAACATACAAGGATTATATACTGGACATCCTTTCATCTATTCAGGAAATTGAAGAATTTGTTGAGGGTATGGATTTCGAAGACTTTATAAAGGATAGAAAAACTGTAAATGCTGTGATCAGAAGTCTGGAAGTAATGGGAGAAGCTGTAAAGAAAATTCCTTCAGAAATCAGGGAAAAATATCCAGAAATTCCGTGGAAATACATCGCTGCGATGAGAGATAAACTGATTCATGAATATCACGGCGTTGATTTAGAAATTGTATGGGAAGTCATAGAAAAGGAAATTCCACCTCTCAAACCTAAATTTGAAAAAATATTGGAAGAGTTGAAGGGATGAATTAAAAAGGCGTGATGACCACTGCAGTGCTTCACATCGCTTCTCTTGCAAGCCTTTAGAAAAGGTTTGCCATTCATATCACTCATATCTCACATACCCTCCTCTTTCGAGCATTTTCATGAAGAAATAAAGGCGTTCAAGCATCTTTTCCTCACCATATTTTTCCTCAAGCATATTTAATATGTCTTCAATGCTATTTTTGCCATCGAAATTTTTCCATACAAAAGTGCCAATTTCATCAAAATTAACAAAAAAATAGTTTGGCTTGTTCAAGATCTTGCATATAAGGATGCCAGCCTTGCTTTTAAACTTCCTTACTTTAAGCTTTATGAGCCCGTTTTCTTCTATCCATTCTGCATTGCGTATTGGCTTTTTACTCAGCCATTGCTTTAGCTTTTCTGAATTCTCTGATGACGACATATCCAAGCAGGAAAGCAATATAGCCCCATATCAACATGCCTGGCCAGGCTGGGGCGGATTCCATTATTTTGAGATTGATGTGTCCTATGATAAGGAAAGCAGATATTACACCCATCAAAGCCTCGCCAGCAATCAAACCTGCTGCGAAAAGCAAACCAACGCGATGTGCCTTTTCCTTTGGCTTTATTCCAGTTGTTTTTATCGCCATCTCCCAATCACTGAGCTCTTCTTCTTCCTCTTCCTCTGGTGATTCTTTCTTGAGTATTCTATCCACAATCGCCCTTATTATTCCTCCAGCCAGTATTGGAACGCTCAATGTAAATGGAAGATAAATTCCTATTGCAACCGGTAAAACAGGAATATCCATTAAAATCAATACTATGGCGAGAAATGCGCCTGCTATAACGAAAGGCCATACCATCTGCCCGCCTATGACTCCTTTAACTATGCCACCCATTAAAAATGCCTGCGGTGCAGGCAAATTAACGCTTCCTATCCCATATGCTTTGTCCAATGCCTGAATAACGATTGCAAGAACTGGTGCAGCAGCACTAACACCTATGATTTCAGCAAGCTGCTGCTTCCATGGTGTTGCTCCAAGCATCTGACCAGCTGCCATAGATTGCAGAACATCTCCAGAAATGGCGGCTCCTGTGCATACAACAGCTGCCATTCCGACAACGATGACCATTCCAGATGTTCCTCTAACGCCAAATGCTAGCATTATCAGGGCAACAATAAGCAGAACTGCTACAGTAACGCCAGATATAGGATTATTTGAGGAGCCAAGCAATCCAGCCATATAACCTGCTATTGCACTTGCGATGAATGTGAGTATAACGAGAAATATCGCCATGAAAAGGCTTACCGCATACATGTTGCTGAGCCAGGCATATATCAAAAATACTGGAATGACCATGAAGCCGATGGCAAGGAAAACTTTTTTGATATCCAAATCCTTATCTGTCCTCTTCTTTTCTTCAACTGTTCCTCCTTTGAGACCTATTATTGCCTCTCTTATCCCTTCTCCAAGATTCTTTCTCAATGCCCATATTGTATACAAGCCGCCCACAACCATGGCCCCAACTCCGAGGTAACGGACATAATCGCTCCATATTTCCATGAATCCCTGCAATGGCGTCGCCCCGGGAGGCAATCCGGTTGAAAGTAAAATTAAAGGAGTTATTATAACCCAGCCAAGTAAGCCACCTGCAAAAACAAATGATGCTATTCTTGGCCCTATTATGTAACCGACGCCAAGCAATGCTGGAGATGCTGCTGTTCCGCCGTAAAAGAATCCTTTATTTGTTTTCCCTAAAACTCCATAACTTCCAACTGCATAAACTTTCTGAACTATGCCTCGAAAAACATTCAATGATACCTGAGAAAACTTAACTACAGCAGCGAGCATAGCGCCAATGAGCATCCATAAACTTCCGCCTCCTTCTCCTCGCTCCTCCCCTCCAATGGCTGTGTTGATAACGGCAGCAACAGCTATTCCTTCTGGGAAAGGCAAATCTGTTTTAACAATCAGGGCTCTCCTGAGTAAAACCATCCACAGCACGCCCAAAATGCCACCTATCAATGCAATCAGGGTCGTCTCAACATAATGGATGTGATGCCACGCCCCCACAACGACAAGCGATGGAATTGTGAATATAACGCCTGCTGCCAGAGCCTCGCCGGAGGCTGCGCCCATCATGCCGAGCGTGACTTCAAGCACAGTTGGTTTAAATGGCTTTAGCAGGGCAACAGCAAGGATGGCGCCAGGCACGGCAGCAGAGACCGTCATTCCAGCATACAAGCCCAGATAGGCATTGGCTGGACCCATTATCAGGGCGAGTATGACGCCCGTTAAAACAGCTTTCAATGTTAATTCAGGAACGGTCTCTTCAGGCGGTATAAGAGGTTGGAAATTTTCCCTGCTCATTTTAATCCCTCTTAATCTTTTTTTATTTTATAAATCTTTACTTATTAATTCCTCATATTGTTCAGCATCCATTAAATCTTCCAGCTCCTCTTCATTTTCGACTTCCATTTCAGCAATCCATCCTTCATCGTAAGGTGATTCATTTATCATTCCAGGCTCATCTTCAAGCTTTTCATTTATGGCAATGATTTTCCCGCTGCAGGGAGCATATATTTCTCCAACAGATTTCACTGACTCTACAGTTGCTATGACATCCCCTTTCTTATAATATTTGTTCAGTTCAGGCAGCTCAACATATACAATGTCTGTAAGGCTATCCTGAGCGTAGTCTGTAATTCCTATTCTTATGCTCCCGTTCTTTTTTAAAATCCATTCATGAGTCTTGCTATACAACAAATCTTTTCTGATTTCCATGTTTTGGAAATGTTAATATGAATTTAACTTTTTTGAATTGATGATAAAAATAAGAAAATGCACACAGGATGACATACCAAGCATAATAAAAATAGAGTCCCTCTCTTTCAAATATCCATATCCCTCTATAGTGTTTTACAACTACATTGGCAAAAATTTTTATGTTGGAGAATTGAATGACAGGGTTGTTGGCTATGCTATTGGCGATGCAAAGCGCCACCTGATTGTTTCAATAGCTGTTCATCCTGATTACAGAAGGCTGGGCATAGGAAGAGCATTGATGAATGCCATTCTAAAAAACATGCATGATTACGCAATTTTGCAGGTTAGAATGAGTAACAAGGAAGCGATAAAATTTTACAAAAATCTTGGCTTTGTTGAAAAGGAATTGCTGAAAAGATATTACATAGATGGCGAAGATGCAATTTTAATGTTTAAGAGCTTAGATTAAGGATTGCCTGCGCAATGTCTCCGTTTGCTTCCTCCAGCGCCTTCCTTGCTTCCTCTATACTCTTTCCAGTTTTTTCTGCAACAAGTTTTACATCTTCTTCATTTACTTTTGTAAAAATTTCCGGTTTTCCAACAATCTGATAAGTTTGCTGCCCTTTTATTTCCATTATGCTCACACTCGGGCTAACAAAAACATATTTCTTATCTTTTGTTTCAATGATGACTTTCTCAGCTTCTATCTCTCTAACATTTATTCCCATCCTTTTCATCAGTTTCTTCATTTGCCTTTCATCCATTGGAAGCATGGAACAATATCAAAAAGAAGATTAAATATTATTCCATTTTTAGTATGGATGAATTTGTTCTATGGGAGGGAAAAGCAAATTTGAAAATTGGTATGGCAAAAATAGCTGGCAAGTTAACAATAACAAATAAAAAAATTTCTTTCAAAGCCCTATCAAAAAATATTGAAATAAAAATGGATGAAATCAAAAACGTTGATATGTCGGGGAAAATAATAAAGAGAATAAGAATCATGGCTGGAAAAGAATATTCATTTTTTGTTCCCCATGCAAAAGAAGTTTTGGAATTGATAAAAAAATTTATTCGAGAAGATTTATAAGCTTGCTTTACATATTCAAATGTGCATTCATTAGAACCATTGTTTAATCCAAAGAGTGTGGCAATTGTTGGAGCAAGCCATCATGAAGGGAAAATAGGAAATATTGTTGTCCGCAACATAATTGCTTCAGGCTATAAAGGAAAAGTGTATCTAATAAATCCAAAAGGAGGAGAAATTTTAGGACTGCCAGTATATAAAAGCATAGATGAAATTCCAGAGGTTGATCTTTCAATAATAGTCGTGCCTGCAAAAATTGCCGTTGAGCTTGCAGAAAAAGTTGCAATGAAATCGAAATACATCATTGTGATAACCTCTGGCTTTTCTGAAGTTGGCAATATAGATGGAGAGAGCAAACTCGTTGAAAATGCAAGGAAACATGGAGCTCGAATATTGGGCCCAAATGTTTTTGGAATATTTTCCGCAAAGGCTCCGATAAATGCAACATTTGGTCCTGCTGAAATTAAGAAGGGAAACATAGGCGTTGTCTCTCAATCTGGAGCTCTTGGAATCGCAATGATTGGAAAGGCTACAGAAGACAACCTTGGATTGTCATCAATTGTTTCCATAGGGAACAAAGCAGACTTAAGCGAGGTGGAAATCCTTTCATATTTATTCCAGGATGAGCTCACAAAGGTTATATTCATGTATATTGAAGGCCTAGAAAACGGGCGAGAATTCATGGAAATTGTGAGGAAAAAGCCCGAAGAAAAGAAAATAATTGCCCTGAAGGCAGGGCGCAGCAAAGCTGGAGCCAGAGCAGTCGCAAGCCACACCGGCTCCCTTGCAGGCTCAGATGAAATTTTCGATGCTGCATTCCGCCAGGCTGGCATAATAAGGGCATATAGCTTGGAAGATGCTTTCAACTGGGTTGCAACAATCGCTTCTTCACCCCCTCCAAAAGGAAAAAATGTCCTAATAATAACGAATGGCGGCGGTCTTGGCGTTGTTGCTGCGGATGCATGCGAGAAATATGGGCTTAAGTTGTATGATGATATTGAGATGCTGAAAAAGACTTTCGAGGATGTTATGCCAGAGTTCGGCTCCTATAAAAACCCTATAGATTTGACGGGGCAGGCAGGGGCGCGAGAATATGAGCTTGCTTTGAAACGTGCTTTCGAGGATAAAAACATTCATGCGATTCTCGCTTTATATTGTGAGCGTGGTGATGCTGAGCTCGAAGCACTGATGAATACACTCATTAAAGTGCATAAGGAGTATAGGGACAAAAAACCAGCCTTATATGCATTGTTTGGAGGCGAGGGCACAAGCAAAATCGTTGCTGAAATGAAGAAAAACAGGATACCTGCTTTTGGCGAAGTCGAGGATGCTGTTTCATCCCTGCATGCATTGTATAAGGCTTATGAAAAAAGAGAGGAAGAGAAAATAGAGGATGTTGAGATGGATGAAG
>JAGGXG010000002.1 GCA_021163175.1 Thermoplasmata archaeon | reverse complement strand
TAGGCGCTGGGAGCAGGATTTGAACCTGCGTGGGCTTGCGCCCAGCGGCTCTCGAGGCCGCCGCCTTTCCGGGCTAGGCTATCCCAGCGCAATGTTATAATAGAGCATTTTTATTAAGCTTGCTATGAAAATCATTCTTGAGATGGGAGACGAAAAGAAAGAAATGGAAGTAGAGGATGGGATAACTGGAGAGGAGTTAGTAAAAAAGCTTGGTTTATTCATCGATGCTACTTTAATTATAGTTGATGGCGAACCAACACCATGTAAGGAAAAGATAGAAGGGAGGCATGTTAAAATAATAAATGTGGCATCAAGAGGATAGAAATAGTTAAAAATTCATTCCCATATACGAATGTGCTCCCGTGGTGTAGCCCGGTTAATCATTTCGGCCTCTCGGAGCCCTTTCTTTAAAAAAGAAAGGGCTTCACCCCAAAGAAAGGGCTGGGGAGAGCCGAAGACTCGGGTTCAAATTGCAACTTGCATGGCAAGTTGCATGAAAATCCCGACGGGAGCACTCTATTCATATATGAATGCATAAGTCCAGAGTTTTCCATATAAAATTGGGATTTTTCGATCATAATTTTTTAGGTTTGATTGCTCAGCAGTAAATATTATTGCCTTTTTGCAGCTTGCATTCAAAATTTTTTCCTCCAGAATGGCATTTATTTTGCTTGCCGCCCTTAAACTTGAAACTCTTTTGCCGTAGGGAGGATTTGTTATTATGATATCGTGATCAAAAGATGCTTTTGCAACATCTTCAACAAAAAATTTTATTTTCACTCCTGCATTAGCGGCATTTTGCTTTGCACCTTCAATATGTTTTGGAGAAATATCACTTCCATACAATTTTAATTCATCATTTCTTTCCATCCCATCTATGCTTAATTTTTCCTTCAATAGCTCGTCATGCTCGAATATGCCAAGATTCCATATTAAAAAAGATTGCCATCTCCATTTATTTGGAACCTTATTTCCATACAAATATGCCTCTATTGGTATTGTTCCAGAACCACAACAAGGATCATATAAACTTTGTTTCTCATCCCATCCAGCCATTCTCACCAAAGCATTTGCAATTGTTGTTTGCAATGGAGCAGGATGCTGATAAATGCGATAGCCTCTTTTATGCAACGATTCGCCAGTTGTATCTATTCCAAGCCAGTACTTATTTTCCTTTATGAATCCCCTTATCATAACATCGGGCTCTTCAAGATTTACTTTAAGCCGCTTTCCATAACTTTCCATATATGAATCGATGACAGCCTGCCCCACAATTCTTTCTGCATCCATGCTGGTAAAAGAATGCTCTCCATGTCTGGAAAAACGGATAGCAAAGCTTTGCTTGCTTCCAATAAAACCATAGTCTATATTTCTCGCCACCTTGTATAACTCTTCCAATCCCGTAAAATATCCTCTGGCGAGAAGCAATATTATTCTATTCATTGTTTTTGCCATGTAATTCAAACGAAAGGCTTTATTCCAGTTTGTTTTCACATAAATCAATCCATTTCCTTCCTTTCCAGCATTGCTTCCAGTTATTTCTTTTGCTTCCTTTGATGCAATTTCCTCAAGCCCCCTGTTGCATGTTGCAATAATCATCTCATTCTCCTTGCTTTTGGAATCAAATTTTCTATATAGCCTTCTCTCAATATTCCAACACCTATTGTATCATCATTCCTTTTCACAATAACAAAATTATTTTTCTCGCAATCAATGCATTCAAATTTATGGATACAATTTCCTTCCGCAAATTCCCTTGCTTCTTTATCATCAACTATGGCAACATTTCTTTTGGCTTTTTTTCCAACAATGGTTGCTCCTTCCATGCTCAACTTTATTTTATAATTTCTCTTTAACTTTCCAAAGTATATGCCAATTCTGTAGCAATTCCTAACACTTGAAAAAAATTCTGTGCTCACATTTTCTCCAGCAATCCATATTTTTTCATCTCCAGTTAAAAAAAGATTTTTCAAATTCAGCTTGCATCCATAGTTTTTTTCTATTATTTTCTCTATCTCCTTTATTTCATCCCTATTCAATATTTTCTTAATCTGCATATGAAAAACCCCTCCGTTTGATTATCCTGAGGCCATACTCTAACGCATTTATCTGCGCCTTCATATTCTTTTCCATTCCATTTTTTTATTCCATTCCTTGTCTTTAACCCCTTTATTTTAAATTTTTCTGGCTCCAGATTAAAATTTTTTACTGCAAAGTCTATTACTTCTTCATTTTCCTCAGGCTCAATTGAGCATGTTGAATAAACCATTATCCCATCTTTTTTAAGAACTTTATATGCCCCTTCCACCAGCTTTTTCTGTTTTCTTGCCATTGCCTTTATACGAGCATAATTCCATTTTTTAACTATGCTTTCTATCTTTGCTATCTTTCCGCTTGCTGTGCATGGGGCGTCAAGCAAAACATAATCTGCCTGCGAGTTTAAGTCAAATCGGCGAGCATCCTGATTTGTTATTACGACATTCATTGCTCCTGCCTTCTGAACATTGTGGACGAGTGCTCTGATCCTCTTTATATTCACGTCATTTGCTATTATAACTCCTTTATTCTCCATCATCATTGCCATCTGCGTCGTCTTGCTGCCTGGGGCGGCGCAGGCGTCGATGACAACACTTTTTTTATCTTCTTCCAGAGGAAGAAAAAGAGGGGGAATCATGCTCCCAGCTTCCTGTATGTGGTAGTAGCCCATATAATATTCGAGTGTCTTCGAAATCTCGCCCTTTGCCCATAGCCCATGCTCATACCATTCTATTTGCTTTACTTCAAAATCAATTTTTTGGAGTAAATCCTCCTTGTCTATCTTTAATGTATTAACCCTTATGGATTTCCATTCTGGCGATATAAAAAATTTTTCATAATCGGGCAACATTTTTTTTAGGCGCTCTTCAAACACAATTGTATATATGCAAGATTTAAAAAATGAGTGGAGGCAGGGAAGGGGGAGGCGGAGGCAAAAAAAGCAGTGTAATACCCCTTCCCAATCTCGTAATAGAATGCATATTTATAAATAATATGAGACAATCATCGAATAAAGCTGGCTTGGGTAAAATATTTATGTTACAATGATATAAGTGCCATGAAATATATGCTCGCTTTGGGAATGGTTGCCCTGCTTCTGCTTCCTTGCACCAATGCCATGAGTATAGATTATGAGCCAAAACACCCGAAAAAGGGAAGCGTTGTTACAGTATATGCCACTCTTGATGTAAATGAGAGTGGCGATGTAAGGCTGGAGTATTGCATCGGCGATGAATTTTGCTCAATGCCAACACCAATGAAATACGAAAATGGAAAATGGGTTGGAAACTTTACCATGCCAGATGCAAAGGAAGTGGAGGCTAAAGTGCTTGTCAATGGCGATGCCGTTATGAGTGTAAATATCACAGCTGCAAGCGAAAAAACAGCAGGATTTGAGTTTTCCCTGCTTTCGATAGCATTAATAGTATTTTTAGTATGGAGAAGAAGGAATTAATAGAGGAAATAGAAAAAGCAAGGGAAAAAGATTTCAGATTCAAAGATAGTCATATACTTGGATCGATGTGCACATCCCCGCACCCAATAGGCAAAAAAATTTATTCAAAATTTATTGAAACAAATCTTGGCGACCCAGAGCTTTTTCCCGGGACAAAGGAGCTGGAGAGAAAAGCCATAGAATTCGTTGCAAAACTGTTGCATGCTCCTTCTGGTTATGCTGCAAGCATGACTTCTGGGGGAACAGAAAGCAATATAACGGCAATGTGGATTTTCAGGGAAGCAAGTAACAAAAATGTTGTTGTTCTGCCAAAACATGCCCATTTTTCTTTTGAAAAAGCGTTGCGAATGCTCAAAATGAAAGGTGTTTATATCAAGGGAAAATACAATATGGCTGCCAAAGATTTTAAAAAAGGCGTAAGCAAGGAAACATGTTGCGGTGTAGCCATAGCTGGAAATACAACATATGGTTACATTGATGAGATAGAAGAAATAGCAGATTTTTGTTATGATGAGCACATTTTCCTGCATGTTGATGCTGCCTTCGGCGGCTTTGTTATTCCATTTCTAAAAAATGCACCAAAATTTGATTTTTCTTTAAAGGGGGTGAGCAGCATTTCCATCGATGCCCACAAAATGGGCCTGTCGCCAATACCAGCAGGCTTCCTGATACTGCGGGAAAACTGGCTCGATTTGATAAAAGTCAGGAGCAAATGCACTCACACCAGATGGCAGGCTGGCCTGCTCGGCACCCGCCCCGGCGCTGCCGCAGCAGCAGCCTATGCAGTTATGCATCATATGGGCATGGAAGGATATAAAAAGGTTGTTGAAAAATGCATGGATAATGTTGAATATTTGAAGAGATTGCTGGACGAGAATGGCATTGAGTATGTTCCTCCTCGCCTGAATGTTGTTGCCATAAAATGCGATGCGGAAAGGATTGCAATGGAATTGAAGAGGCGGGGCTGGATGGTGGGTTTGGATGAAAGCGAGAATGTAATAAGGCTGGTTATAATGCCTCATGTCAAGAAAAAATTTATAGCAGCGTTTGTTGAGGATTTGAAAAAGGTGATGAGATGAAGATTATTGAATGGTTGAAAAAGTCGCCAATTGTGAATAAAAATGGCTACAATTACATAATACATCCAATAACAGATGGAATTCCATATATCGAAGCCAAGATGCTTGAAGAAGTTGCAGATGAAATTAAAAAAAGAATGCCAGAAGTTGATAAAATAGTCACAATGGAAGCTATGGGCATACCGATTGCAACTGCCCTTTCTTTAAAGACTGGAATTCCATTCAATATAATAAGAAAGAGAAAATATGGATTGCCAGGAGAGATAGAAGTAAGTCAAAAAACAGGATATTCTGAGGCAAAACTTTACATAAACGGGATTGAGAAAGGAGAGAGCATAGTCATAGTTGACGACGTTTTAAGCACTGGAGGCACGCTAAAGGCTGTTGTAAATGCATTGAAAAATGTGGCGGAGATAAAGGGAATATACATTGCGATATGTAAAGGAGATAAAAAAGAAATAGAGAAAGAAATAGGAATGAAAATACATACCATTGTTGATATAAAAGTAGGAAAAGATGAAGTTGAAATATTATGAAATAGATGAAAATGAGTTATTGAAAAAGACAGGAAATGAAAAAAGGGTTGTTATAAAATTGCCGGAGGGCTTCATAAATTATTCTTCAAAAATTTCTGAATTTTTAAGTAAAAATGGTGTCGATGCAATAATATATGCCTCACCAGTTTATGGAGCGTGCGATTTTGTCAGCGTTGATATAAAAACAATTTTTATTGGCGAGGCTGAGATGCCGTATTTAAAAAAGGTTTATAAAAACATTGAGTTTGTTGAAGCAAGATATGAATATGATGTAAAATTTTTGAGGAAAGTTGTTGATAGCGTGGGAGAAAAAATAGGGCTTGCCAGCATAACGCCTTTCATACATAAAATTAAGGAAGCAAAAAAATTTCTGGAAGAAAATGGAAAGATTGTTTATATTGGAAAGAAAAGCAGGAGAACAAAATATGATGGTCAGATTTTAGGATGCGATTTTTCTTCTGCAACGAGCATAGCAAACATGGTTGATGGCTTTATTCTCATTGGCGATGGCTTTTTCCATGCCATTGGCTTAGCCATAGCAACGAGAAAAAATGTTTTTATAGCAAATCCATTAAGCAAGGAAATAAAAAAATGCGATGAAATGAAAGAAAAATTGCTTAAGCAGAGATATGCTATCATTGCAAAAGCAATGGATGCAAAAAATTTTGGGATAATAATTGGAGAGAAAAAAGGACAGACTCGCTATCACCTTGCAATAGAAATGAAAAAATTGGCAGAGCAACATGGAAGGAAAGCAAGTTTGATGATGGCAAATAACATAACAAACTACATTGATTACTCTGATTTCGATGCTTTTGTATCAACAGCTTGCCCGAGAGTGGCGATAGATGATGCCATGAAATTCAAAAAACCTGTTTTAACTCCCATAGAGTTTGAAATTTTACTGGGAGAAAGAGACTGGAACAATTATGAATTTGATCAGATTCTGTGAAAATGGCTAAAGAATTTCTGATACAAAATTAATTATTTGCTCTGCAATTTCATGGGGCGAATCAAATATCCAGTGGCAGCCTTCCAATATGGCAAGCTTTGCTTTATATTTAGAGGCTATTTTTTCTTCCAGTTCAACAGGAGCAACTCTGTCATCTTTTAAGGCTATGAAAAGCATTGGTGAGTTAACTTTCCTTTCATCAACTTTAACTTTCCCCATGAAAACTTCGTATGCTGCTATTGGTGATTCCGGGAGGAGCGATGCATATATCTCCCTTGCTCTTTCCTCATCCATACAATTCAGTAAATATTTTCTCACGAATTTGTAAGATGGAATGAAAGGCTTTTTCGCCAAAATTTTCGGGAGATAACGCATTGAGGATAGCGTTAGAGAAAAGTTACCAAATTTAATGCCATGAGGAGGAGCGCTTGCAATGGCTATGCCTGCTTTTGTTTCCACCATCTCAGCAACTTTTTGAACAATGAGTCCGCCCATTGAATGGCCAACTATGACTTCATTTTCAGCAACTTCAGCCACTTCTTTAACATAATCCATGAACGATGCCCTTTCATTCTTTTTATATTCTATGGCCTTAGCCTTTATATTACGAGCCTTAAAATATTTCAAAAATTCATTCCAGTGGCTTGCTGAGCCCCACATTCCATGAATGAGCAGCATTGCTTATATAATCAAAAGCATCTTTATATATTTCTTTCTTTACAGCAAGCTCGGCAGGCAAAATTTTTTCAAATTTTATATTGTAAACAACATCTAGCAATACCAAGTTGCGAGCTTCCATCAATCCAAAGTTTACTCTTTTTCCATTCAAAGCTTCCTTTATTTCTTCAATGCTCGCCTTTTC
>JAGGXG010000095.1 GCA_021163175.1 Thermoplasmata archaeon | reverse complement strand
CACATTTCATATAGTATGGATGGCTTAACCACGAGCGTAGGATAAATTTTTAGCATGTCAGGACGAAATCTCTCGTCTCTGAACATTCTTTTGAATGACTCTATGTCTTTTTCAAAATCACTTCCTGACAACCCAGGCATTATATGATATGCAACTTTTAAACCAGCATCTTTGGCGAGTCTTGTAGCAATTATTGTATCCATTGTTGTGTGCCCTCGTTTCATCTCATGCAGCACTTCATCATCCAGAATCTGCGCCCCTATCTCGACTCTCGTTGCCCCGAGTTTCAACATTTCATCAATATGTTGCAATCTACACCAATCTGGACGAGTTTCAATGGTCAAACCAATGCATCTGTGCCTCGCCACCTCATTTTTTTTCTTTGCTTCCTCCAGGCTACTTGATACTTCACCATTTAATGCATCATATATGCGCTTAACAAACCATTCCTGATATGAAAAATCTCTCGCTGGGAATGTTCCTCCCATGACAATTATATCTATTTTATCTGCCGCATGCCCTATTGTTTCGAGTTGTTTTACTCTATCTAACGTTTGCAAATATGGATCAAATTTATTTCTGCTTGCCCGCATTGCAGCTGGCTCCCGTCCAGTATAGCTTTGTGGCGAGTACGGCGGCCCTCCTGGACATGGCACACATCTGCCATGAGGGCATGGATATGGAGAAGTCATAACTGCTATTACAGCAACTCCCGATATTGTCCTGACTGGCTTCCTTGTTAAAATTGCTTTCACTCTCTCATCATCTGTAAAACGCAAAATTTCTGAATCCTGAGGAATTTTTTTAAGTCCGTATTTTTTGGCAAGCTTCTTCTTAAAACTTAGCAGCTCTTCCTTATTTTTTATCCTTCCTTTCTTGACTTCTTCTATAATTTCTTCTATAAAATCATGTGTAGGCAATGCTGAAGTCATCGTCGCCCATTGCGTATTTCTTCATAATATTTTCATCAAATGCATCTTTGAGCCTGTTTATCCTATTTTTAACATCCTCATCCTCTATTTTCAACTCATTATACAACTTGCTAATTATTTTAACAAGATCAGCAAATATTGGAAAAAGTGATTCCTGCTTTTCATATAATTCTTCAAGCATAGCCTCATTATATCTGATGGCTTCCTCAAGCTCTTCAAGCTTTTCTTTCAACAAATCCTTTTTCCTTGCTTTTTTCGTCATTATAAATTGTATGTAAACCATTACTTAAATTTTCTCATTGCCGCAATAGCCATGGCAAAAGCAATCACAAGCAATGCAAAGCCAAATCCAGGAGTTTCCTTCTCCTCCACCTCCACCACCTTTTCATAGCTGGCGACGCCGCCCTCGTCATCCGTGACGGTAAGCTTTACCTTGTAGCTTCCTGGTTTTGAATATGCATGGGTTGCGTTCTTGCCATTGCTTGCCGTTCCATCTCCGAAGTCCCAGTGCCACGAGACGATGTTTCCATCTATATCGGATGAGAGATCTTTGAATGTTATTTTTTCTCCGGTTTTGGGCTTTTCAGGATAAAATTCAAAATCAGCAGAAGGCTTTCTATTTTCTATTCTGATTTCTTTATAGCATGTTGATGTTGCATTCAAATTGTCTATGACTGTCAGAATAACTCTATACAATCCGGGCGATGTATAACTATGGCTCACATTTCTACCATATGCCATGCTTCCATCTCCAAATTGCCATGTGTAGTTTACAATGAAGCCATCTCTGTCAATAGAATTTGACGTAAATTGTATGGTCTCGTATGAAGATACATTTCCCGGATTATAATCGAATGCTGGCAAAGGCGGCAAATTGGTAATATTTACAACCATGGTAAATGAATTTTTCACTCCTGCTCTATCCTTTATAGTTAGTGTTACATTATAGCTACCTGGTTTTGCATATGCATGCTTTGGATTTTGTTCATTGCTTGTGTTTCCATCTCCAAAGTTCCAGTTCCAGCTGGATATATCATTTTTACCATTTGGATCCTCGGATGCGTCAATGAAGCTTATTTCATCAAGTGAAAATGGATTGACAGGGTAGAATACAAAGCTTGCTACAGGGGCTTCATTTGGAACATTTGCAGCATTTTCATAAGCAGCCATTAATGGATAGAAGTCATATGATCTTCCGACTTCGTAAGGTATATCTCCTATTCCATCGTTATTGTCATCGCTACCAGCGTAATCATCCCAGTAATTTCCTTCATGAGGCATTGTTAGATTCCATGAATTGTTGGAATTGTCTTTCGCATTTATTTGATTGTAGACAAAATTGTTATGGTATATTGTATTGTTATTTCCATTGGCTACGATGCCATACTCATTTTTCCAGAAAGAATTTTGATAGATTTGAGAGAATGAAGAATTTATAATAAGAGCAAATTCATTATGGTGGAATAAAATATTTGATACAATGGCGCTACCATTCAAAATGCATCCATAACTGTTGTTGTATATCTCGCCTCCAATCATTTTTCCTTTGGATATGCATACTCCTTTTCCATTTTCATAAAAGCTGCAGTTGTATAATGTAATGTTTGCATCGACTTTGAGAGCAAAATCATTCCAATAGAATTTGGTATGCGAAATGTTTCCATCAGAGGAGCATATTTCAACATAGCTTTTGTTATAGAATTCATTACCTAAAGCATAAAGGTGCGAGCCAGCTATTTTAACATGGCTTAACTCAAATTTGCTGTTCAAAAGCTGCAGGTTGCAATCATTGAAAGATGTGTTTCCTTCAAAATCTGTTTCCATGGCATACACACTTCCCTTTTCTATGTTTGCTTTGCTTACTATACCATTTTCCAAATCAATATTTGATGAATATGAATCGATTTCTTTTATGGAGGAATTCAAAATATTGGCATTTCCATTCCTCAAAATCAATTTCGATACATTTGCTTGTATCTCATTTTCATTGCTTTTGTCTATTTTAATTGAATCAATATTTCCATGGATCTCATTATTTCCCATTCCTTGTATAAGAATTCCATATCCATTTCCCTGAAGAACTGAATCTATATAGTTGTTACCAACTGCATTTTGAATATCGAATATATTTATGCCAATATTATTGGTGGAGATGCTGCAATTTAGAACTGAAACATGGGTGGATGCTTTCAACAAAATTCCTTTTTCATTCAGAAAAACATTGCATCCTTTTATCTCAACATCTCTGCTATCGAGAATGTATATGCCATATATGCTATCGTGAATTTTTGTTTTTTCTATGTTCAGCTTTTCTGAGCCCACTACAAGAATGCTTTTACCATTGTTTCCTATTTCCTGGTTCAATATTGAAACATTTTTACATCCTATCAATCCAATGAATCCATAGCTCTCGTTTAAGGCAATGTTGCTTTCATTCACAGCATAAAACAGTGGAAGACCATTTACTGTATTATTTTTGAAGGAATTATAGAAATGCTCAATATCCTCTCCATAAATGTCAATCGCATAAGCATTGTTTAAAAACTCATTTCTTTCAAAATAGTTTCCTGGAGAATAAAACATTTCCAGCCCTCTTACATTTTTCGTTATATTGTTGTTGAAAAAGGTGTTATGTTTTGCATTCTCCATGTATAGGGCATGTTGATTGAGCAAAAATGTATTGTTGAATATGCTATTGTAATTCCCTTCAATAAAGATCGCGTGTTCATTTTCCATAAATGAACTGTTTTCAACCATATTATTGCTTTCAAGGGCCAAAGCCTTTCCATTCTTGTAAAAGCTACAATTTATAACCAATGAATTGTTCAAGCACGTTAATTCATTTTCTGTGAAATTGCAATCCAAAAAGGTTCCATTAACAATAATTTTCATGTTTTCATAAAATTGTGTTTTGACAGAATATATTCCTCCCATTATCATTTCTTGTTTCCCTATCCTACTATCCCTGATTTCCCCATATGTACAATTCATTCTCCCTGTCTCCATGCTTACATTATGGAAATAAATTTTATCTGCATCTATGCTTCCATTCCTTATTATTGTATCATTTAAATGTGCCTCTATTCCAAGGACAGCTATCTCATTATTTGTAATATTGCAATTTTCGATATAGATCTTCGATGCATTTATCGCATATTTATTGTTCCATATTTTATTTCCTGCTATGCTGAATTCCGTGCCATCTATACCATATTCGCAACCATATATGCTATTATTCGAAATAAAATTATCATCATATATTCTCATTCCATATTTGCATTCATGTATGGAATTGTTGTAAATTGAATTTTCTGAGCCAGATGCTTTTATCCCGCTTTCTGCAGAAATGTTGTTTGAAAAAATTTCATTCATTTTTCCGTATAAAATAATGCCATTTCCTCCCTTTATTTCATTGTTTTCAATTGAATTATGATTTCCATATACTGCTATTGATATATTTCCTTCCAGAATATTTCCTTCTATCGAATTATAATTTCCGCTAATATTGATTGCTATATAGCTCTCATTGAATTTGCAGTTTTTTATCAAAGAGAAGTTGGAAGCCATCAATATTCCGTTCTTTGCATTCAATATTTCAAAATTTTCGACAAAAATTTCATTTGCTGCCATATACAATGAATAATTTTTTCCAATTATTGAAGCATTCTTTCCAAGAATGTAAACACTTTTATTCACAAAAACATCCTCGTTGTAGCTTCCATCCATTACATATATGAACGCTCCATCTGTTGCATTGTTTATGGCATCCTGTATTTTATTCCATGTGTGGTTGGTAGGATCATATACACTTTTATTTACATAGAAATCAGCAACAACAAGCTTTAATTTCTTTGTTGAAACATCTCCGTCATTGTCAATGACAGTAAGGCTTACATTATATGTTCCATGTTCCATATAAACATGGCTCACATTTTCTCCATAGCTTATGCTTCCATCCCCAAAATTCCAAGTCCAGTTCACAATGAAGCCATCGCTATCATAGCTTGTTGAATTGAATGAGATTGTTCTATTTGGAAAAGGAAATGGTGGCGAATAAACAAAATCAGCAACGGGAGGAACATTCGATACAAAAATTTGTTTTGTTGTTACGTTGTAAGCATTTTCATCATCAAGCACAAATAAAGTTACACTGTATGTTCCATTGTCCTCGTATCTGTGACTCACATTTTCTCCATATGCTACACTTCCATCTCCAAAATACCATATCCATGTGGTTATATTTCCATCGCTATCATTACTTGTGGAATAGAAATATATCGTGTCCAAATCTGTAGGTTGCGCCGGCTGCCAGTAGAAGGAGGCGAGAGGCAGTTTGTTTAGCAGATTGATTTCCATTATCGTTGAATTTGTTTCCCCATAATCATCCTTTACGTAGAGTGTGACATAATATTTTTTATTCGCTGCATAGCTATGCTGCACAACCTTTCCATATCCAGTGCTTCCATCTCCAAAATCCCATGTGTAGTTTACAATGCTGCCATCGCTATCGTAACTCCAGCTTGCATTGAATAATATGCTGTCATTGCTTTTAGTCCAGTAAAATTTTGGAACTGGTAGTATATTAAGCACGTTTATCTCTTTCGTTACGGCATCCATCATTCCATCATTGTCCACGACTCTCAAAGTAACGTTATGTTTGCCGGGCGTTGTAAAAACATGTTTTATATATTTTCCATACCCGTCTATTATTCCATCGTTTTCAATATCCCAGCTCCAGTTCACAATGAAGCCATCATCTGTTGAATTATCTATGAACATTACTTCTTCATAACTATAAGGTGAGGAAGGAAGCCAGTAAAAATCTGCTGATGGGGGCAAATCACTGGTGTTTATTGTTCTTTCATCTACTTCTATTCCATCAACAATGAGTTTAACATTATAGTCTCCTTCCGATGCATATTCATGACTTACAACCTTTCCATATCCAGTGCTTCCATCTCCAAAATCCCATGTGTAATTGTTTCCATTGCAGAACGCGGTGAAAATAAGCAGCCCATTATTTATTTCCCATCCGAATAAAACCGATTGCTCCCCCTGCTCTTCTCCATGTGATTCCATCATTAGTCCACTTGTTAGCAACGCAAATACAATAACAGCTACGATTCCTTTATACTGCATGATGATTCACCTTGTGATATAATCTTTTGATT
>JAGGXG010000122.1 GCA_021163175.1 Thermoplasmata archaeon | reverse complement strand
GGTTTTCTTCCGTGTTGTTTTGGGAATAGCCATAGTATCCTATATAACCTACAATTACACTTATGTTAGCAGTAGAGGCATAGTCAGCCCCTTTCCTTTGTGGCTCCTTCCTCCCATAGCGGCGAGCATGTATTCTGTTATGGTTGCGATAAAAAACAAAAGGAAGGCAGCATCGATAGCATATTCAAGTGGAACAATGGGTGCTCTTATTGGAGCAGATGTATTTCATTTAAGGGAGCTACTCGCCATGCATCCCAAGCCAAATACAATGGCTGTTATAGGAGGGGCTTCCATTCTCGATATGGTTTTTCTGACAGGTGTGATAGCTGTTATAGTCGATGCATTGTTATATGAAAGTTAAAATAGTCCCGGCGCCCGGATTTGAACCGGGGACATGCGGATTTCCGCGGCGGGCGGTTTTACCGCAGCAATGCAACACTACAGTCCGCCGCTCTAGCCAGTCTGAGCTACGCCGGGTGATTATGAATATGCCAACATTTTTTTAAATTTTTTGGAAAAAGGGGAGCAGCATCAAATCTCTTGGAATGGAGGCAAGACACACTCTATGGTTAACGTATGAGACCACACTACGTGCCGATGGAAATATAATTTTCAGGCGAAGTTTTCTATGAAAGGATGAAACGCAATCTATGATTCTATCGCTGCCTGCGCCGCGGCAAGCCTTGCAGTTGGAATGCGGAACGGGGAGCAACTTGTGCTGTCGACACCTATTGAGTAACAGAATTTTATTGATCTCGCCTCCCCTCCATGCTCACCACATATTGAAATATGTATGTTTTTATTCGCCTTTCTTGCTTTTTCGATTGCTATTTTCATTAGCTCCCCAACGCCTTTTTCATCAATTGTTTCAAATGGGTCATCCTGCAAAACATGATTTTGGATATAATATCTCAAAAATTTTCCTTCTGCATCATCTCTTGAAAAGCCAAATGTTGTTTGGGTTAAATCATTTGTTCCAAATGAAATGAAGTCACATTCTTTTGCTATTTCATCAGCAGTCAAAGCAGCTCTTGGAAGTTCTATCATCGCTCCCGTTTTGTAATTTATTCTTACGCCCTCTTTTTCCATTATTTTTTCCATTGTTTTTTCAAGCTTTTCCTTTATTGCTTTTATTTCATTAACATGAGAAACCATTGGAAGCTCAATCCATGGAATTGGCTCATATCCTTTTTTCTTTGCTTCTATCGCAGCCTTTATGATTGCTTCAACCTGCATTATGTATATTTCTGGATATACAACAGCAAGCCTTATGCCGCGATGCCCCAGCATTGGATTCGCCTCCCTCACACGCTCAACCTTTTCAAGCAACCTTTTTTTCTCTTCCGTGAGTCCTTTTTCTATGGCTTCTTCCATTATTTCTTCATAACTCGGCAAAAATTCATGTAATGGGGGGTCAAGCAATCTTATGGTGATTGGTTTGCCGCTCATTATCTCGAAAAGCTGCACAAAATCATTTATCTGCATTTCCTCAAGTTTTTTCAATGCTTCCATCCTTTCTTTTTTGCTTTCCGCCAGAATCATTTCTCTTACAACTGGCAGTCGTTCAGCCTGCAGAAACATGTGCTCGGTTCTCCCCAAACCAATTCCTTCCGCTCCAAATTCTATGGCCTTTTTTGCATCTGTAGGTGTGTCGGCATTTGCCATAACATGCATTTTTCTGAATTCATCTGCCCATTCAAGAAGCTTTTTGAGTTCCTTGCTAAATCCAGCCTCTACAAGAGGAGCTTTCCCAAGAATTATGTTTCCTGTCGCCCCATCTATGGTTATAACATCATCTTTCCCAAGCTTTTTCTTGCCTACAATAAGCAAGTCTTTTTCCTCATCTATTTTTATACCATCCGCCCCAACGATGCAAGGGATTCCCAAGCCACGACTCACCACAGCTGCATGCGATGTCATGCCACCTTTTATTGTAACAACTCCCTTCGCCTTCACAATTCCATGGATGTCATCGGGGCTAGTCTCAACTCTAACCAATATTATGTCTTCTCTCCCTCCCCTCTTTTCAGCCTCGTCGGGCGAAAAACATATTTTGCCGACGGCGGCGCCAGGCGAGGCAGGGCGTCCTCTGGCAATAACATTTAGCTTTGCTTTCTCGTCCACCTGCTTGTGCAAAAGTTGCTGGAGTGAGTTTGCATCCACGCGCATTATGGCTTCTTTTTTATCTATTATTCCTTCTTCAACCATATCAACCGCAATTTTTATCGCCGCCCTCGCAGTCCTTTTTCCAGTTCTCGTTTGCAGTATATAAAGCTTTTTCCTCTCTATCGTGAATTCTATGTCCTGCATGTCCCTATAATGCATTTCGAGCTTTTTGGCAACTTTCACCAGCTCTTCATACACTTCTGGCATAATTTCCTTTAGTTTTTCTATAGGCCATGGTGTTCTTTTTCCTGAAACGATGTCTTCACCCTGAGCATTCAGCAGAAATTCGCCATATACTTTATTTTCTCCATCAGCAGGATTTCTTGTGAAAACAATGCCAGTTCCAGAATCATTGCCAAGATTTCCAAAAACCATTGTTTGAATTACAACGCCTGTTCCAAGGTCATCTGGAAGACGATTTATTCTGCGATAATGTATGGCTCGCTCATTATTCCATGAATTGAATACAGCTTCTATTGCCATATACAATTGTTTCTCTGGCTCAGGAATTTCAACAAGTTTTTTGAATTTCTTTATAATTTCTTTCAAAGCATCTACACTCAGCTCTTGATCAAGTTTGACGCCTTCTTTTTTCTTGGCCTTATCTATTATTTCTTCAAATCTCGCCCCATCTATGCCAACAACTATTTCTCCAAACATCTGGATAAAGCGGCGATATGTATCGTATGCGAACCATTCATTTTTCTTGGCCATTTCTTCAACAATTTCATCTGTTAAGCCAAGATTGAGTATTGTGTCCATCATACCGGGCATGGAAACAGGCGCCCCAGAACGAACCGAAACGAGCAATGGATTTTCTTTTCCTCCAAATTTCTTTCCTGTTTTTTCCTCAAGTTTTTTTATCGCTTTCATAGCCTGTTCAAAAATTTCTTTCATATTCTTGCTTTTGAAATAATCTCTGCATGCTTCCGTCGTTATTATAAAGCCTGGAGGAACAGGAATGCCTATGCTACTCATCTCTGCTAACTGAGCTCCTTTATTGCCAAGCAAATCCTTCATTTCTTTGTTTCCCTCTTCAAAGAAGTAAATGTATTTCTTCATTAATTCTCGTTAATAGCCATGATATATATACTTTGCTACCTCTTCCAGCTTTCTATTGAATCATATATTATTTCCTCGCTTTTTTGTAAAATCTCGTCGGTAATGTTCTCCAAGCCAGCTCTCGCTATAGCCATTGGAATCCTTCGCATGTAATCTCCCATCCTCAAATCTCTCCTCAAATTCGTTTTATAATTTTCTTCGATAATGGCATCTATACTCTTTATATATTTCTCTACTCTTTCTTCTCCAGCTTCTATCTTTGGATTGAATTTTCTTGCCATCTTTACCCATGCATCATATATTTTCCCATGCTTTTTCTCATCAATTCCAAAAAACTTTTCTTTGAACAGCTCTATTCTATCCTCTCTGCTTATGTTGGATGTTTTAACAATGAGGGCAAATCTGCTTATCAGGAGGGGTGGCAGAGGAATTTGAGATATTGCATCTCCTTTAAAAATCTCTCCTCTTGGGTTTGCAAAAGCTATCATTATGAAATGACTTTCTATTTCTTCATGAATTTTTGCTGAATGCACACTTCCTTTTCCATTGGAAAGAAGTTCATAGCAGTACTCTACATCTTGCTGGGGTATCTTATCCATTTCATCAACCACAACAACCCTGCCATTTGAATAGGCGAGAGCTCCAAGCTCTCCTGTAGCAAGATTTATAACCAGGCCAGCTCTTGTTGTGTTTGCTCCTATGGAAGTAACATCTGAGAAGTTTTCAAGAATTATTTCCTTGGCAAGCGTCTTGCTGCTGCCTGGCTCTCCTATAATGAGGGTGTGAACGGGCTCTTCAAAAGTTGAGAACAATGATGTTGCGATTGCTTTTTTCATTATCTCATTTCCCCTTATAAATTTAAAAAGGTTCCTCCAGAAGCCATCGAATCCATGCACGGTTGCAAACTCTCTTACATCCTCGTCATATATTTCTTCCTCGCTTCTTTCAATCGCCTCGACTATCTCCTTTTCAATTCTCGCTCCTTCTGCCACCTTTTCAAAATTTCTATTCATCTTCCTTAATATTATGGTGTCATCGCTTTCCTCCATTGAAACAGAAGCAGGATATTGATACACGCCTATCACATCGAGCACCGACTTTATAACAGCCATATTCTTTTTCCTCAATTTTATTCTTATCTCATCATCGCTAACATCTATTGAAATGATGTTATCATTGGCTACAATTTTCCTAGCCCTTTTAATTATCGACTTAGCTTTTGATGGTGACATTGCCAAATCATCGTAGCCAAGAAGAGCAATTTGCTCAAGCCTTTTTATACCCATTGCCTCTATCTTTTTTCTCTCAGACGGTGTAATGCCGAGTCTTTCAAGTTCATTCATGTTTTTCATATGCAAAAGCATTAATATTTTTATTCCAGACTGTTATAGCATTAATGTATCCATTCGAAGCATTTGAAGAAGAAATAAAGGAAAAGCTGTCGTTAATCGTAAAAAACATAAAGCTTGAGTTGCCACCAGAAGAGATAGCAGATATGGCATTCCCATGCTTTTCTCTCGCAAGAGAATGGAAAAAGGGGCCAGAGGAGATAGCAAAGGAAATAGCGGAGAAAATAGAAAGAGGAGAATATATTGAAAGAATTGAAGCTTTAAAGGGATATGTCAATTTTTTCATAGACTCAAAAAAACTTGCAAATGAAACAATAAAGAGCATACTAAAAATGAAGGATAAATTTGGCTCATATGAAAGCAATGGCATAAAAATCATAGTTGAGCACACATCTGCAAATCCCAATGGACCATTGCATGTTGGAAGAGCAAGAAATCCAATAATTGGAGACACGATAGCAAGGATACTCAAATTTGGAGGATATGATGTTACAACACAATATTATGTGGATGATATGGGAAAGCAAGTCGCCATTCTCTTCTGGGGAGTGAAAAATTTAAGTATCGAGAGCAAAGCCACGAAACCAGATCATAAATATGTTGTTTATTATCAGGAAGCAACAAAATTGATGGAGAAAAATGAAAAAGTGAAGGAAGAAATAGAGAAAATAATAATGGAATGTGAAGAGGGAAATAAAGAATTACTCGAGAAAATAAAAAAGGTGTATCAACCTGTCCTTGAAGGAATTCTTGCTAGCCTGAAAAGATTGAATATAGACATAGATGAATTCGTTGAAGAATCAAAGTTTGTCATAGATGGGAGTGTTTATGAGGTTATTGAAAAACTTGCTTCCATGCCTCAGGCTGGAAGAGAGGGAAAAGCCATATATCTTATGCTGGATGAATTTGGCATACATGGAAGAAACAAAAAATTCTATCTTACAAGAAGTAATGGCACATCCTTATATGCTGCAAGGGATATAGCATATCATATATGGAAGGGAGAAAGAGCAGATATAATGATAAATGTTCTTGGAGAAGATCATAAGCTTGAAGCCAGACAGGTGGAAATAGCTTTAAAATTGTTGAAGAAAAAGGTGCCAGAAGTGGTATTCTATTCATTTGTTTCTCTTCCAGAAGGAAGAATGTCAACTAGGCGTGGCAGGGTTGTCTATCTTGATGATTTGATAGAAGAAGCGCTGGAAAGGGCAATGAAAGAAGTTGAAAAAAGAGGAATGCATGGGGAAAAAGCAGAACGCATAGCCAATGCTGTTGCAATGGGAGCAATAAGATACAACATAATAAAGGTGAGCCCAGATAAGGCAATAGTTTTCAAATGGGAAGATGCTTTAAATTTCGAAGGTGAGTCAGCTCCTTTCATACAATATGCCCATGCAAGATGTTCTTCAATATTGAAAAAAGTAAAATTTGAAGAAAAAAGCAGCTATGAATTTGAACATCCATCGGAGATAAAATTGATAAAAACTCTCGCCAAATTTCCTTATTTCGTTAAAAGGAGCATATCTTCAAGAAATCCTTCATTGATAGCAAACTATGCATTTCAGCTTGCTTCGCATTTCAACGCTTTTTACAGAGATTGCAGGGTTATTGGGAGCGAAAGGCAGAACGACAGGCTTGCTCTGGTTAAAGCAACTAAGCAGGTAATAAAGAATGCTTTGAATTTGCTTGGAATAGAAGCGCTGGAAGAAATGTAATTATGCTATCCTTCTTATTTCATTGTAAACATTGTTCAAAACCTCGTAATAATCAACTTTTCCACTCTCCACTTTGTCCATCTCTTCATAAAGCAATTTTGTCCTTTCTTCTGAAACAAAATCATGATAATTGTCGTTGAGATATTCAAAAACTTTTATTCCTTTCTTGGTGGGCAAAATCTTCCCATTTTTCTCAATAATGTATCCTCGAATGAAAAGCTTCTCAATTATGGTTGCATACGTTGATGGCCTTCCTATGCCATGCTCTTTCATTTTGGAAATGATATCCGATTGCGTATAAAGAGGAGCTTTTGGCATTTCCCTGATTTCCACATTAACCCTAAATTTACCCAGTGGCAACTCTTTCTTCACAGCAACACCCCTATACAGTTCATATGCCAAGCCTCTCGCCCCTACAACACGCTCTTCAATTGCTTCTTTTCCATCATATTTTACCCTGTATGCTTTAACAACGACATCATAGGGCGGCGCCAGGCTCGCCATAAAGCGGCGGAAGATTAAATCATAGAGGGCGAGATGTTTTCTTTCTATATCTTCAGCGTATATCACACCTTCTCTGATAAGCCTTGCCACAAGATTTCGATCCCATGCATGCGTTGGGCGGATGCATTCGTGTGCTCCTTCCCCGGAGCTCCATCTCTCAACAAAATTTTCTTTTAGATATTCTCTGGCAATTTTAAATCCAGCCTCGCTGACTCGCGTCGAATCAGTTCGATGATATGTTATCAAGCCATTCTCAAACAAAGCCTGAGCTATTTTCATTGTTTCATTTGCATTCATTTTTAGTATGGCATTTGCATCTCTGAGCATGCTATCTGTTGTATAAGGGGGCAACGGATTTTTCTTTTCTCTTCTTTCCTCCATTAATTCTATTTCAAGTTCTATCTCGCTTCTCTCAATATTTTTTAAAAGGAGACCAAATTCCTTTACAAATCCGGCTTTGATTCTCTGCTTGTTTTCATCTGCTCTTTCAATTATCCATCCCAAAACAGGAGTTTGGGCTCTCCCAGCCGATAAATTCCTTTCATTGAAAACATTCCATAACTTCTCGCTCAAAACAAAGCCAATCCATCTATCTTCTATTCTTCTCACAATCTGAGCTTTAACCATATTTTCATCTATGTTTCTTAACTCATCCAAAGCCTTTTTTATCGCTGCCCTTGTAATTTCATGAAATTCTGCTCTTTTAACTGGCTTAAATGAAAGCATGTTTTTCAGATCCCATGCTATTTTTTCTCCTTCTGCATCTGGATCTGTAGCAACTATTATTTCTTCTACCTCATAAGCGAGTTTCCTTAAAGCATCTATCCTTTTCCTTGCATCATTTATGTCTTTACTCCCGCACTTTGGACAGCTTTCACGCTCTTCAGTAAATTGATAGTTGCAATCCATGCATTTTTTTATCGATGCATATATCGGAATGAATTTTTTGTTTACAACGACGCCATGAAAGCCTTTGTTTGTTATCAAATCTGTTATATGGCCCAGGCTTGCTGTTATTGCAATAATTCTATTTTCTCCAGCCACCTCATAAGCAATCACATCCCCATATCTCGCGCTTGGCTTGCCAAAAAATCTTGCAATTTGCTTGGCTTTTGTTGGACTTTCAACAATAAAAAGAGTTGGCTTTATCAGATCCTTATATTTTCTTCTTTTTCTCCTGCTCTCTTCAATCTCTTTTTGAAGCTTTTCGAAATCTATTTCCTCAATGCTTTTGAACTCGATATCAAAATAGCTCGCTCTTTCAATGAATGCCGATGCAATTTCTTTGTTATCTTCAATTAAAAAAGATGCGCCCTTTGTTATGCCGCCCGCCGTCAAACGAGATGTTCTTCCCGAGCCTTGGATATATGTTCTTATGTCTGGGAAGATTATTTCATTTTCTCTTATAACAAAATCTTTTGGTTTCACCCTTTTTATTGCTTCTTTTATTGCCTTTTTTAAATCTTCAAATTCCTTTCTTTTCTCTATTGTTTGCAGAAATGGTATAAATTTTTTTATCTCCTCATCCTCTCTCAATGCGCTCGCTATAAATTTAATCATGCCTGGCGGAAGCTCATCTATGTTATCCATTCTTATTTTTGTTACAGGGGCGCCAATAAAAATGGCATATTTTATTTCTTCCGGCAAGTCTATGCCTCTCGTTAGAACACCATAGTAATAGGCTGTTCCTATGAGAAAGTCTAACTTTCCATCTTTAAAAAGCTCAAAAGATTCTTTGTTTTTTGATGTAACCAGTCCAACTTTAAATTCCTTCAATTTTTCATACCATTTCTCTGCTTCTTCAATGCTTCTTGCATATATTATTCCTCCTTCTCCAATTTTTGAAAGCAGAGTTTTTATGTTGCCTTCATAATAAACATCAACTATGTTTCTTATAGCAAGTCTCGATGAACCTATGTCAAAGTTAAGAAGCTGTCGAAACAAATTTGCTCTTCTTCCTTTTTTTGCTGTAGCGGTCGAGACCATTAAAACTCCTTTGGCTTTCCCTTTCCATTTTCCATCGAAATAGAAGCCAAGCAGGTGTAATATTCTATCGATATTGCGTGATGCCTTCAGAATTGCGTCAACATCATCAACAAATATGAAATCGAATGTTATATTTGAAAGCTTATCAAAATTTTTTGCAAGGAATTGATTCGTCGTTATCAAAATTTTAAAGTTTTTATTTAAAAGGCGATCAAAAAATTCTTCTTTATTTGTCCCTCGATGATAATATATTGCCTCTCTTGCAACATCTTCGCCCATACCGCCAATCTTTTCTACAGCCTGCTCAACAAGCAATGTTGTTGGAAAAATCAAATAGCTTTTCTTTCCTTTCTTTGCAAGAAAAGCAGCCACGGCAATGCCAAAAGTGCTTTTTCCTATTCCAGTTGGTGCAATGGCGGCGAAGCTTTCCCTGTTAAATATTCTTTTAGCCCATAAACGCTGCAAAGCCCTTGGTTTTCCTATACGGGAAGAAAAAAATTGGAAGAATTGCTCTGCTTCCTTGCTCTCAAAAGCTTTTTCAAACTTTTTGTTTCTATGAGCGCACTTTCCTTCTTCAATTTCTTCTGTACTTAAATCTTCGTGGCATACAGGGCAGAGATTCGAGTATATGGCATGAATCATAAGTTTTCTTTTATTTTGTGAAGCAATTCTGCTGGACTCTTAACTGGATACTCTATTTTATTCAATATTTCTTCAATGTCCTTTCCTTTTATCTTAATGCCCTGAAGCCTCTCCGCCAGCTGCTTTTTTTCTACAGGAAAGTCCATTCCCTTTATTTTTGAAAGCACATGAACAGCCCATGCTATGTCGAGTGCCTCAGCTTCATTCATGTTTATTTCAACACTTTCAAATGCCTTTTCTTCTTTCAATTTCCTGTAAGCAAGCTTTGCAAGCCCTCCAGCAATATGTTCTTTTGGCCTTTCTTCGCCTCCCATTACATACTCTTTCACTTTTTCTTCGTCAGCACTCGCTATATTCTTTGC
>JAGGXG010000089.1 GCA_021163175.1 Thermoplasmata archaeon | reverse complement strand
TCAGCTTTAATCTTTCCTGAGTCACAACAATGATTTCCTCTCCTTTTTTAACATTTTCATCTGCTTCAGCATTCCAGATTTCTCCCCTTACCTTAACCTGTCCTCCTGGATTTAAATCGGTTATGGCAATACCCTTTTGTCCTATTAAATCTCCATATCCAATACGTGGCTTTAATTTTTTAGCTTTTGAAACCTTGTACAAAGCGTAGGCAAAGAATGTTGCCACGATTACAATAATCAAAATGCTTCCAAGCCTAAAGGAAATATACCATCCTTCTGGCATTTCATGAATGGAATGCGAGGAGGGAATGAGCATTATCCCAAAGATTAAAGAGATGATTGCCATTGCCGTCCAAAAACCGAATGTTGGAGTGTGCGCCTCTATTATCATAAAAACTATGCCAAGTATGATTAACAATATTCCAGCAGCATTTATTCCGATGTAGGATAAGCCATACAGGGCAAGTACTATGAAAATGGCTCCTATTGTTTCAGGGAGATGGAAAGTCGGTGTGAAGAAGCCTATTATCAAACCAAAAAGACCAATGGTTAGCAGGAGAGAGGCTATGCTTGGATCAGTTAAATAATTTATTATCTTCTCCCTCACCCCCCATTTTATTTCAATTATTTTAGCATCGCTTGTATTTATTTTTCTTCCCTTAACAACCATACCATTTATTTCATTAAGCAGGCTTGAAAGGTTGGAAGCAACGACTTCTATACATCCTTTTTCCAGAGCTTCCTTTTCATCCAAAGCTACATTCTCTGTAACAAATTTTTCAGCCATGCTCGCATTCCTTCCATGTTGCTCCGCCAAGCTCTTCATTTTTGAAGCATAAGCATTTATCTCTTTCTGGGGCGCCTCCTCGGGCATGCCTGTCGCAGGATTTATTATGCGAGGCTGACATGCTCCGATGGCAGTGGCAGGCGCCATCGCAGCTATATCGGATGCCATTAAAATGTAGGTGCCGGCAGAAAAAGCTTGGGCGCCAGAAGGAGCGATGTATATGATGACTGGTGTACTGGAGGCTTCGATTTTTTTTATTATGCTGTTCATTGCATTTGCCATGCCTCCCGGAGTGTCGAGCTTGATTATCAACGCCTCGCCATTTTTTGCAGCATCTATTGCTTTTTCAAATTGCTGCTCGGTTCCACCCGCTATCATGCCTTCAATGCTCGCAACATAAATTTTTTTATGCTCAGCTAATGATACATTTGAAAGGAGTGTAAGAATTAATATGACAAGGAGTAATTTTTTCATGCAACAATAATGAAAAATATTTATAATGGTTACTCAGCTATTTCTCCGCGTGTAACAAAATTTTTGATTACATTTTCAACCCTGCTTATTGCATTTATTGCTTTCAAAACCTTTTCTCTTTCATCCTCGTTAAGCTCTTCAGCCATAAGCCCCATGTAGCCTTTTGCTATCGCAAGTGGATTGAAAAAGTAATGCGCTGTCTTGAGGCGGAAATTTTTTTCTCTTTCTGAAAGTATTTTTAATTTTTCTTCTCTTTTCCTCTCCTCAGTCACATCAACTCCAATATTTATCTTACCAATGAAATTTCTTTTTTCGAATAGCGGATAGGACGAGTAAAGAAGAAGTCTGGAATCTCCATTTTTTGTATGAATGTTCATTTCATACTTTCCATTTCCTATTTTCTTCATTTCCCTGCTTTCAAGTATATCCTCCATCCTCCTTCCAACTATATCCCTAGTATTTCTCCCAACCATTCTTGAAAATGCATTGTTTGCAAATATTATCTCTCCTTCTTCATTTTCTATATATATGCTTTCACTTGCAAGTTCCAGTATTTTTTCATACATTTTTTTCACTTCTTTGAGTTTCTCCTCCTTATCTTTGAATTTTGTCTCATTTTTTATAACAAGCATGGCAACATTTTTATCAAGCATTTGTGATTGGATAACCAGATAAAGTTTTCTTTTTCCATATAAAACCCACTTTTTACTTTTTAAACCATTTGAAAAAATTTTATCAGTGTATCCCATAAGAAAGGGGAATACAGATGATATATTTTTACCAATAGCTTCCTTCTTGCTCAGCCCGAATTTTTCTATAGCCTTATTTGCAAATATGATTTCATTACTATCATTTATAAAGCATATCACATCCTCCAATCTGTCCAGAGCTTTTTGGTGCAATCCCATTTTTCCCACAGGATAGCTTTTTTTATTATAAAAATTAATCGAAATTTTTCGATTTTATGAAACTTCTCGCTTCTCCAGCAAGATATAAAGAGCCAACTATGGCTATGTCACCATCCATTTTTTCAGCAATTTCAATCGCCTCCTCAACGTTTTTCGCAACAATAGAAGGATGAAATTCTGATATTTTTTCTGGCTCCATAGCTCGATCATTTCTTGCCTTTGTCACAATTAATTTTTTTGCTATGGGCAAAAGAAATTCAATCATTTTTTTAACATCCTTATCTTTCATTGCTCCAAATATAACAATTGGCTCTATTTTCATCTCCTCCATCGCCATCACAAGAGCTTTTATGGCAGCAGGATTATGGGCACCATCTATTATGAATCTGCCGATTCTTTCCATTCTCGCTGGAATGGTAACGCTTTCTATGCCTTCTATTATAACATCCTTTTCCATATCAAGCAATTCAAGGGCTTTTACAGCCATAGCAATATTACTTCCCTGATAAAGGGCATTCATTTTCGGCTTTATAAAATATTTTTCATTCGATTCTATTAAAAAGCCATTGTGATAACGAGACCATTTAAAATGCTTCCCTTCCACATATGTCTCGGAACCTTTTTCCTTTGCAATTCTTTTTATAATCTCTAAAGCTTTTCCTTTACATGCCGTTATTACTGGCGCACCTTTTATTACCCCTGCTTTCTCCCTCGCTATTTTCTCAACGCTATCCCCAAGCCATTGTGTGTGCTCTATGGCAACATTTGTTATTATTGTTATCTCTGGCTCAACAATATTTGTTGCATCATACCTCCCGCCCATCCCAACCTCAATGACAGCATAATCAACGCTGCGCTCCTCAAAATATTTTAGTGCCATCGCCGTTAATGCCTCAAAATATGTGAAATTATATTTGCACAACCATCTGTAGCTTTCGAGTTCATCATCTTTGATTTCTTCGCCATTTATTTTTATCCTTTCATTTACCCGCTGGAGATGCGGAGAAGTATATAGCCCAACCTTATATTTTTTTGATATGGCTCCCGCTATAAAATGGCTTATGGATCCTTTTCCATTCGTTCCGCCAACATGTATTGCCTTAAAATTCTGTTTCCATTCCTTTTTAAATTCATTCATTCTTTTGAGGCTTAAATCTATCCCTGCTTTGCATTCATTGAGCCACATCAGTATCCTTCAGAGTATAGAACATCGGGATATGAATATTTCTCGAGCCATGAATCGCCAGGCAGAATCTTTACCTTCCTTCCTTCTATAACCAATCTGCCCTGCTCAAATAAATCTATACTACGTGGCAAAATTTGGTGTTCAACTCTCAATATGCGAGCTGCAAGGCTATTTCTGTCATCGTTAGGCAAAACTTTTACGGCTGCCTGCAGAATTATGGGGCCATGATCAGGCTCCTCATCCATGAAATGGGTTGTGCATCCAGCTATTTTGACTCCATATTCTATGGCTTGCCGTTGGGCATCGATACCCTTAAAAGATGGAAGCAGTGCAGGATGTATGTTTATTATTTTATTTCTCCACCTTTCTATAAACCACGGCGATAATATGCGCATGTAGCCGGCGCCAATAACAAGCTCAACACCATGGCTCTGCAACAATTCATCCATTTTCTCTTCATGTTTTCTTTTATCGCTCGCATCAACATAAAAGGCAGGGATTCTATTATTTTTTGCTCTTTCCAGAGCGAAGGCTTTTTCATTATCACTTATAACAATGCTTACCTCAGCATTTATGAGCTTATTTTTACATGCCTCGATAATAGCCTGCAGGTTTGTTCCTCTCCCAGAAGCTAAGACGCCAAGCTTAATCATGATATTAATTCGCAACAAATATTTATTGGCTATGGCGGTAAGTCTTCTATTCTGTATGCCATTATATCATATTTTTTTGCAATATCAAGCAATTTTATATCCTCGCTTATGATAGCTTCATTTGAAGAAAAAGCAGCATATAAAAAAGAAGCATCATAATAGCTTATGTTATTTTTTACTGCAATTTCATATGCTTCTTTATTCAATCCTGTTCGGATGATTTCCATTAACGATATTACATCCATTAGCACATCCAAAATTTTCTTTCCTTCGCTTATAGAAATATTACCTCTGTTAACCGTTTTCCAAATAACGTTTCCCAGCTCATATAAAGATAAATCAAGTGTTTTTCCTCCTTCTATCTTTTCTATACAATTCATTTCCACAGCCTTATAAATGGAGCTTGTATCAATTATCATTTTTCTCTATCCTCTCTTATAATTGCAACGATATCCTTCATTTTTAATTTTTCAAGCAATTTTCTATTTTTCTCTATGTTTTCTTTAATTCTCATTGCTTCTCTTTTCCTTATCTCTTCTTCTATAGCTTTTCTTATCACATCAGATACATTTATGTTATACTCTTTTATCTTCTTTTTGAACTCTTTCGGAATTTTTGCTGACACCACTTCGTAAGTCATAAATGTAATACAAATTGTAATACTTAAAGTTTTACATAACTATATTTTTCCTTCTGCCTCTATTGAAGCAAGTCGAGCCAAAACATAGTCAGAGCCGAAAACCTTTCCTCCATATTTTCTCTGAATTATTTCTATTTTCTATTTTCAAATTATAAATAAGAGGGAGAAGAAATTGTGCTTATTCTGGTTTCTCTCCATACAGACGTTCCCATTTGCGGTCTACCCAGCGCTGCAATTCTTCTATCATCTCTGGCGTAAAATGTCGGAAGCGACCCTGTCCTTTTATGTACTCTGCCACAGGGATTTTCTTCTTTGGCTTATATATGTTTGTTATCTCCCCATATTCTGCCTCGTATAATGTCCACATGCCCGAATCGACTGCTTTTCTTGCTACCTCTACAGTCTTCGAGGGATCGAAACGCCATCCCGTGGGGCATGGGGAAAGAACATGCAGATAGCGGAATCCTTTTATTTTCTTTGCCTTCTCCACCTTTTTCAAGAAATCGGCAATGTGCGCTATGCTTAGCGTAGCAACATATGGAACTTCATGAGCCCTCATTATTTCCGCCATATCCTTTTTATGCTCAAGCTTTCCCTTAATTTTTCTGCCTGGTGGTGTTGTTGTTGTGTCTGCTCCATAAGGTGTTGAACCGCTTCTTTGAATGCCAGTGTTCATGTAAGCTTCGTTATCATAGCATACATATATCACATCTTCATTTCTTTCAGCGGCTCCACTCAATGCTTGGATTCCGATGTCATAGGTTCCACCATCGCCGGCAAATCCTATAACAGTCGTATTCTTTCCTTTCTTTCTGAAAGCTCTCGCCGCTCCTGAAATTGCAGCCCCTGTATTCTCGAAAGCTTCATGGAAATATGGAACCTTCCATGCTATATATGGATATGTTCCTCCAAATACGAGTAAACAATTGGCAGGAGTGTAAACTACGGTATCTTTGCCCAATATTTTCATCATGTGGCGAACTATGATTGGAGCTGCACATCCAGGACATGCTGTATGGCCAGATGTGAAATACTCTTCTTCTGGCAAATCTCTTAAATTCATTCTTCCACCCCCCTCGTATTTATCCATACAATTTTCTTTTCCTTTCCTTTAATCATTGCATCATACATTTTTCTCACATCATTTATAACAACATCTCTGCCACCAATGCCAGCAAGGAAATTATACAATGGCAAATCAAAGCCATATAATGCATTTCTAACCTCGATATAAACTGGACCAGCAACACCATATGAAACAGAGCGGTCATACACGCCCAAAGCCTTTAAATTTCCATTTTCAACTATGCTTCTTAGCTCTTCATCTGGGAATGGACGGATGAATCGCAACTTTATCAATCCAGCCTTTATTCCCTGGTTTCGTAGCTCATCCACAACCTCGCGGGCTGTTCCCGTTACTGTGCCCATTGAAATTAAAGCATATTCGGCATCATCCATTCTGTATTGTTCTATAAGCCCGTGATAATCTCTTCCAAATTTTGAAGCAAATTCTTTTGTCACATCTTGTATAACTTTCTTTGCATTCAGCATACAGCGATGGGTTTGATATCTCTCCTCCTGTATGTATTCTGGCGGTGTGAATGTGCCAATGGCCATTGGATTTTCTGGATCCAAAATGGCAATAGGCTTATATGGCGGGAGAAAATCCATTACTTCATCGCTTGAAGGCGCCTCAACGGGCTCAACTGTATGGCTCAATATGAAGGCATCCAATCCAAACATCAATGGCAGCAAAACATCATGATGCTCAGCAATTTTATATCCCATTATAACCATATCCAGAACTTCCTGGTTGTCCTCGATGGAGCCGATGATCCAGCCTGAGTCACGTTGTGGAAGCATATCATTATATTCGCACCATATTCCTATTGGAGCAGCAACCGTTCTGTTGACGACAGGCATAACAATGGGCAAGTGCAAGCCGCTGGCGATGGGCAGCATTTCATGCATCAAAGCCAAGCCTTGAGAAGACGTTGCAGTAAAACTTCTTGCCCCCGCTGCCTCAGATGCTATAACAGCAGACATAGC
>JAGGXG010000126.1 GCA_021163175.1 Thermoplasmata archaeon | reverse complement strand
GAATATTTAAAGGAATATGAGAGAATGATGCTCGGAGAATGAAAGGAATGAGCATGGGAGAGCAAATACAAATTTTAAATATCAGCCCAATTTAACTTTATGAATCCTTTCCTTAACCCATTGTTTCCATCCAAAATAGCATGGAATTATTTAACGGGCATAAAAAGAGCATGGAAATATGATAAAGAAAAATTGAAGAAATATCAGGATAAGGCATTGCGTAAAACACTGAAATATGCAATGAAAGTCCCATTATACAGGAAAAAATATAGAGAGGCAGGCGTTGATGTTGCTTCAATAAGGGGCATGGATGATTTGCGCAAGCTGCCATTGATAACAAAAGAAGATTTGATAAAGGGATTTCCAGATGAAATAGTGCCTCCATCTTTTAAAAAGGAAAAAGCATATCTTGTTGGAACATCTGGCTCTTCTGGAAGACCGGTGCAAATGTACAAAGATCTGGAATATATAATGATAGAAGCTTTGGGAGGCGTAAGATTACTTCACGCTTATGGAATAAACTGGAGAAAAAATAGAATAACTAATATAGGAGATTTTTCCATACCAAAAACTACCGATGAGGAATGCCTCAAAAAAGGACTGATGGGCAACCTGCAACCATTCTTTTCATTGAAGAATTATCAGATTTTGTATACTGGCGAAGATGTAAAAGTTCTGATGGAAAAAATGGATAAATTTAAGCCTGAGCTGCTTATTGCATATACAAGCGTTCTTATGGGTTTGGCTACGCTGAAAACAAAGGGCTTGGGAAAAAATGTGAATCCCCGTTATATTATTTCGAGTGGTGAAGTTCTGGATGCTTATTCCCGCAAATATATTGAAAACGCTTTTGGTGCAAGGGTGCTGGATCTGTATGCAACAACAGAAGGCGGAACAATAGCATTTGAATGCAAAAATGGCAACATGCACATAAACAGCGATTTCGTCCATGTTGAAGTGCTAGATAAAAATGGCGAAGCTGTTGGAGAAGGTGAGGTTGGAAGCATTGTGATAACAAGGCTCTATCCAGGGGGGACGCCAATAATAAGATATACTGGCTTAAACGACCTTGCTTCATATTCCAGCCAGGAATGCGATTGTGGTATGCACACGCCATTGTTGAAAAGTTTGGAAGGAAGGAAAAAGGATGCGATAGTGCTGCCAGGCGGCAAAATATTTCCTCCTGCAACGATTCCAATGCCTCTGGCATCGACAGCAGAAAAATTTGGTTACGCTGTCAAAAGATTCCAGTTTATTCAACATGCTATAGATAAAATTGAGATAAGAATAGAGCTCGATGAAAGCGTTGAAGTGGATGGCGATGCTTTGCTCAACGAGATTAAAAAGAACTATGAGAAGCTTGCTGATGGCGTGGAAATAATAACAAAGGTGGCAAAGGCGGAAAAGCCGGAGGGCATGATAACGCCGCCATTGATAATCTCAAAGATTGATAAAAGCATTGTTGAAAAAGAATTACTTTAAATGAAATATGAAAAGCGTTTAGAGGGCGACGACATTGTTTTCATCCTTCATGGATTGATAGAAGTAAGAATACCAAAAAAATTTTATGAGAAATGTAGGGAAAGATACGGAGAAGAAGGCACCATTTCATTCTGCCCCTATAAAAGCATATACAATGCCATAACGAAAAGGAGGCTTTATTACATAAGCAAGGAAAGCAATGTTCCACTGATTGGACACAATGCATTTGGAATAATAGATAGAGGGACTAATTTGCTCCAGGTTCGCCCAATAACAGGCTGCAATTTAAATTGCATATTCTGCTCAGTTGATGAAGGGATAAGTAGAACGAGAATAACAGATTATATTGTTGATCTGGATTACATTCTGGAAGAATTTGAAAAAATTGTTGAATATAAAAGGAAATATTGCGAAAGCATAGAAGCACACATAGATGGACAGGGAGAACCATTTTTATATCCATGGATAGAAAAGCTTATAAAATCTCTTTCTGAAATGGCAGATATTGTTTCCATTCAAACAAATGGAAGCGTGCTGACAAAAAAAATGATAAGAAAGCTCGATGGCTATCTTGATAGAATAAATCTTTCAATCCATAGCTTGGATGAAAGAAAAGCAAAATTGCTGGTTGGAAAAAAAGATTATGATCTGCATCATATAATGGAGATAGCCAAAGAAATATCTTCAAGCAACATTGATTTGCTCCTCGCTCCTGTATGGGTTCCTGGATATAACGATGATGATATTCAAGAAATCATAGAATTTGGAAAGATAATAGGAGCGGGAAAAAAATGGAAGGCTTTTGGAATACAAAAATTTGTGAAATATCGCTTTGGGAGGATTCCGAAAGGAGTCAAAAAGATGGATTTCAGAACATTTTTTAAAAAGCTTGAGGAAATGGATAAAAGCTTAATTCTTTCAAGGGAAGATTTTGGCATGGTCAAATGCAAGGAATTACCCAAAAAATTCAGGGTTGGAGAAAGAGTGAAATTGAAACTGGAAATGCATGGAAGGATAAAAGGAGAGATGATTGCAATAGCAAGGGAAAGAGTGATTCAGGTTGTGGATACAAATAAAAAGCTCGGAGATTATGTTAATGCTAGAATAACAAGAAATAAGGATAACATATATGTTGCGAAGGAAATATAAAATGGAGAGCATTTCGAGATTGTGAGGCATAGATTTGCAAGAGGATTGCTCAACGAGATTTTAAAAGCAACAAGATTGGAAAAGTTGACATTGCTGCTCCCTTTCATCGTTGCTATAATAGATGCAGAGATTTTCTATTATTCAATAACAAGAAAGGAAGAATTGATAATAATGTTTTCTGGCTTTGTTTTATTTCTTTCTGTTCTGGAAATAATAGCTGTTCTGGAAGAAATTAAAATGTATGTTGAAAGAGCAAGGAGGAAAGAAGAG
>JAGGXG010000015.1 GCA_021163175.1 Thermoplasmata archaeon | reverse complement strand
TATTCTATTATCCTATGCTCGATTTAATTCCCTTAACAGGAGGAATATCGGCCATAATTTTCTCTCTTCTCTTAGCATATTACATCTCCAAAAAACCGAGAGGAAATAAGAGGATGGAGGAAATCTCTGACTACATACACAGGGGCGCTCTCGCCTTTTTAAAAGAGGAATACAAAATAATAGCAATATTTGTCGTTGTTGTGGCTGCTCTTCTTTTAGCCCTTTCCTTCTACATTGATCTGCCACCAGAAACGAGCATAGCCTTCATAGTGGGGGCAATATTTTCCGCCACATCAGGCAACATCGGGATGCGCATAGCCACAAAAGCCAACGCGCGGGCGGCGGAGGCGAGCAGAAAGGGGATACAAAGTGGGCTTGCCATAGCTTTTTCATCTGGAGCTGTGATGGGAATGGCAGTCGTTGGTCTTGGCCTTACAGGAATAGCCCTGTTTTATCTTGTTTATGGAAACGAGGCAGCAAGCATACTTTTTGGTTTTGGGTTCGGGGCGAGCAGCATAGCTTTGTTTGCAAGAGTTGGAGGAGGAATATACACCAAGTCAGCTGATATAGGAGCGGATTTAGTTGGGAAGGTTGAAGAAGGCATACCAGAGGATGATCCCCGCAATCCAGCTGTAATAGCTGATAATGTTGGCGATAATGTTGGAGATGTTGCTGGAATGGGAGCGGATTTGTTCGAAAGCTATGTTGATTCAATAATCTCCGCAATGGCTCTTGGTATAATACTGAATTTTTCAAGTGGCCAAATATATCCTTTGATAATCGCATCCATAGGCATATTTTCATCCATGCTTGGTATGATTTTTGTAAGGAGCAGGAATCCCTATGCTGCTTTGAGGAATGGTTTGTTTGGAGCTGCCATCATATTCATTATTTTTGCCTTCATAGCAACATATATGTTGAATGAAAAATACGATTTGTTTTACTCGCTAGTCGTTGGATTGATAGATGGGCTTATAATTGGCTTATCAACTGAATACTTCACATCGCATCAAAGGAAGCCTGCAAGAAAAATTGCAAATGCTGCAAAAAGAGGCGCAGCCACAAACATACTCGAAGGTCTTTCAATAGGAATGTTGAGTACAGCCATTCCAATTGTTTCCACCGCCATAGCAATGGCGATAGCATATTATTTTGCAGACTTTTATGGAATAGCTTTGGCTGCCATAGGTATGCTATCAACTCTCGGAATATCTCTGGCAACAGATTGCTACGGTCCTGTAGCAGATAATGCAGCTGGAATAGCGGAAATGGCGGAACTTGGAGAAGAGATAAGAAAAAGAACGGAAGAACTCGATGCAGTTGGAAATACAACGGCTGCAATGGGAAAAGGTTTTGCGATTGGTTCAGCTGCCATAACTGCTCTGGCATTAATATTCACATTTGTTGAAAAAGCAAAAGTTCTTGAAATAAATCTCGATATATCTCTAACAAATTCATATTTGATGGCCGGTTTATTTATTGGAGCAATGCTTCCATTCATATTCTCTGCTCTAACGCTGGGTGCAGTTGGAAGAACTGCAGAAAAGATGGTCGATGAGGTGAGAAGACAATTCAAAGAATACAAAATTCTGGAAGGGAAGGGTAAGCCAGATTATGAACAGTGTATAAGAATAGCGACAAAAGGTGCTTTAAGAGAAATGGTTCTGCCAAGCCTTCTCGCAGTCATTGTTCCGATAATCGTAGGCATGGTCAGCATTTCCGCCTTAGTCGGCTTGCTCGCTGGAGCCATGGTCACAGGCTTTTTGCTAGCCATTTTCCTCGCCAACGCAGGCGGCGCCTGGGACAATGCGAAGAAATACATCGAAGAGGGCAATCTTGGGGGCAAGGGAAGCTTTGCCCATAAGGCAGCTGTAGTTGGAGATACCGTCGGCGATCCATGCAAAGATACTGCTGGTCCATCTTTGAATATACTGATAAAACTCATGAGCATAGTCAGCCTCGTGTTCCTTCCATTATTCGCAAAACTGATATAAGATGCATTCTTCAAGATCAGAGAAAATGAAAAGGAAGGGCTTGACATTCACGACGAACCCACGGCTCGCACATTATTCATCCAAACAACTTTTCTACCAGCTCCTTTTTACTTATTTTAAGATATTCTGCGATATCAGATAAAATATTGTTCAATGTGCCGAGTTTCAATGGCCTATGAAAAGGAATTGTGATGAAATGGGTTCTTCCCATTACCTCACTCTTCAATCTAACATGGCTTCCAGTTTGTCTAACAACTTCATATCCAAATTTTGCCAATAATTTTATTAAATCTTCCCCACCTATATCACGAGGTAGTTTCATATTGCAATCACTTCATCCTTAACAATATGCATTCTTATTAAAGAAGGCATATCTTTTTTATCAAAATGGCATTTCACAGCATCTACAATCATCTTCTTTAACTCCTCTATATCTTCAGCTTCAGTGAAAATGGAATACCCTAAAGCTCTGGCTATATATCCGCCTTCTTCTGCTTCTTCAACAAGAAATATGATTTCCTTTACCATGTTATATTACAATACCCACCATCTATTAATCTTTTCTCCTTTTCCTCTAATCCGTTAGGTATGAAAAAAATAAAAATGAAAAGGAAGGGCTTGACAGCATACCGCCTTTCCCACGGGCTCGCGCACCGTAGTACCGGGCGATACGCGGCAGGCTTAACTTCCGGGTTCGGAATGGGAC
>JAGGXG010000162.1 GCA_021163175.1 Thermoplasmata archaeon | reverse complement strand
TTCCAGCTGGGCCAATTCTTATCACAGATTTTTTGAATTATATCGGCATTAATATAAATTTCTAAAAAATGGATTAAAAGAAGTCAGTTAGCTTTGTATCACGCTTCCTGTCATTCTGGAACAATGAATTCACAAATTTCTCAACCAGAATTATGCGTTGCTTTGTGTAGTTTGAAACATTGAATTGCCTTACCAACTCTTTCGCCGGCTCCAGATATTTCTTTATGGATTTCTCATGCACAGTCATAATAATCTCGCCCCCGCAATATGGGCATCTTCCATTTAATGGTATACGTCGGAATTTCTTATTGCATTTTATGCAACGGAACTGCTGCCTGCTGTATGCGCGCATGTTGCCAATCAAATCTGGAAGAAAATGCGTTTGAATGACTTTGCTTGCCACATCTTCTTCATCAACAGCTCTTATTTTTACAGCCAGTTCCATCTGCGCCTTGAGCTTATCTTCCATTTTATTCAAAAGTTTATAGGCAGATGTTTTGGGGCCTTCCGCAATATGTTTTGTATCATGGGTAAAACCAAAATTTTTGTATTCATTCTCTGTTCCAAGACGGGAAGCAACCAGATCCATCATGTCTTCAAGCTCTTTAGGATGGGGGTTTTCCATTGTTTTTCTGAAAAATTTTAATGGATAGCGAGGCAATAAATCAATATTCAAAGCCTCTTTATCTATCTCTGCAGGGTTGACACGGGTTGCAATAACGAGGGGCAAATCCATTTTTCCACCACGTTTTTCAGGAATGTATTCATAAGAGAAATTTATGAGCACGTCCAGCAGAAGCATGATTGCATCTTCATCGCCATCGCAATTGCGGCGTTTTGCGGCATGGAAAAATGGATGAGCAGCACAAACATTGGCATCGATGTAGCCAATTATGCGAGCTGCTACTGCAGCTGAGGTATGAGGAGATAGACCAACAACGATATGGCCGATTAAATCTTCCGGATGGGAAGCATTGTAAAATGGTTTCATTCCATAAAATTTTTCGAGCATTTCATCAATGAAATTGGCTACTCTAAGTAAATATTCACCAGCTTTTCTCGAAGGAATTATGTCCTGCGGCTTTAACTCGCAAATCTGCCATTCATGCTGTAATGGCTCTCCTTTGTGGTCATGAGTATAGCCGAGTTCATGCAGCTTTTCTATGCTTGTTCCAATCTCATATGGTTTGAAGTGCGTTAAAGGCATGTTTGTCATATCGAAGCGAGATGTTCCGTCCTTGAATACATATACGCCATGCTTTGCCCTTATGAGCCCTTTTTCTATTGGTTCAGCAACTTTGTGAAGGGATGAAAGTCCAACTACGCCCTTAACTTTCTTTGGCACTTCCACTCCAAGCTTTTCGCCAGCTTTTCTCAACTCATTGCTTGGACTGATTTCAAATTTTTTTATTCTGCCTGTGAAATAGGTTGTTCCTCCACATTTCGGGCATGTGCTTTTGTATGTAACATGACCGCATTTCCCGCATTTTCTTTCTCCCATTTCCACTTCTGCCTTCACTGCATTGTTTATAAGGCGTTCCCTCCCTCCAGCATTTCCAACAGGGAAAAGGACATGGGGCGAGGCTTTCATTTTTCTTTCCTTTGCTTTTTCGGGGCGCCCCATCCTGGCGCCTATGCGATGGGGGGCTTTTGGCATTATTTTTACACCTGCCATCTCAGATACAGCTTCAATAACATTTTCTTTGTTGCTGCTTTTTCTTTCAATCAGCTTTCCATTTTCAATAACGAAGCCCAAGCATCTTATCAGGGGGTATGGCTCTTCTATGATATAGTGGCTTTGTTCCCTATGCAATATTCCCAAATCGAGCAATATGCTTTTGATTTCCTCATCCTTTTCAATGAAAAGCTTTCCCTCCCTGATTTCAGCTTTTTTCATTGCATCCCTCAATTTTTTTAATGCTATGGAATCGATATCATGCCAGAAATATGTGTAGGCTGGATGCAATGGAATGTTGTATCTTTCGGAAATTTCAAAAGCTTCCCTTGCGGAAGGCACGCCATTGTAGCTGCCTCCTTTTTCTTCAAGCTCCTGAATCCACCATTCATGGCAATAGCTTGCTTGCGGTAATATGGCATTGTTTTCAGCAAATTCTCCAAATGGAACGAGAATCTCTCCCAAATCAATTATTTCTTTTATCTCACTCCTTATTCTTTTGGCAAGCTCAACGCTATCAACCTTTATAAAATCTCCATTTTTCAGCAATATCAATGGCGGCTCAATGCTATCGCATGGCGTAGCTATAGTCCCTTTTCCAGGTCGCTCCGTCTTAAGCTGTGTTCCAATTGCAATGAACTCGTCTAACAGAAACATTGTTGCAGGATGAATTGCCAGTGCAGCAAGTCCGCAAGTCCTGCAACGTCCATAACGGAGGCGGAAACCACCTTTGCGGGAAGGATGACTCAAAACAGGACGACCTGCTATCAAATCCTCAATGTATTTGCTGGATGGCGCAACACCATCTTTCGCTTCCCCTTTCACAAATCTCTTCAGGAAATCCCAGCCCTCCAGCTTTAAATTTGAAACATGCTTCAACAACTTTGGAGCCTTCTGTGTAAGCCCTTCCGCGATAACCAGGCAGGCGCCGCCCCTCAGCTTGTTCGTTTTAACACGGGGCAAATCGCGCTTTCCCATAACTTCTCTGTCTTCGGTTGCCTCGCCATTTATGCATATGGGGCAATTTCTAACAATCGTTTCTATTTCTTCAGGGCTTGGAAGATATTGCAAGTGAGAAACTCTATCATATAATGGTATCTCCTCTTTATATCTCTCTATCTCATCTTCAGTTGGCTTATATCTGTCTATTCCAAGCTTCCTTCTTACAACATCTGCAATAAGCACACTTAAAGCCTCGCCGGTGCCACCTGCAGAGCGAATTGGACCAGCGAAATATAAGTCGACGTATTTGCTTCCATCATCATTTTTTCCTATCTCCACCTTGGATATCCCTTCTATGGGCGCAACTAAAACGCCTTCCGTCAAAACAGCTAAGCCAGTTCTTACAGCCTGTTCTATAACGCTTGCAAAGCTGCCCTGCATACTTTCTGCTATTTCAATTGCAATTTGGAGAGCTGTTTCTTCTCTTCCTTTTTCTTTTAGATATTTTCTTATTTTCTTCGCAATCCCTTTTGGCCCAACCAGCTCTTCGACTCTATCTGCCAGATCTTTTGCAAAAGTTGTTTCTACAATATCTTTAGGATCATGGCCTTTTTTCCTCGCTCTTTTCGCAACTTCATATGCTCTTTTTATCTCTTTTTCTATGCCATCAAAATAATCTTCCACACTGAGAAATATGCTGCCAATAATAAACTTTGCTTACATCCATCTATCAAGCCCGTATTGAGTCGTTGCTTCTATTTCTGCCAGACCAAAAGCACCCTGTATGAAATTCTTTATCATGTCCTTATACCACTTCATATCTATTTGCTCTCTATCCAACAGCAATTCAACAGGATACATGTAATGAATTGGTTTTACGCCACTTTTTGTTGGATTTCTTATGCCTGGCAAAGGGTGCTTTGTTATAACAAATTTGAACTTCCTTCTGTAATTGAGCTTTCCAACCAGCTTTTCCAGAGCTTTGGCACGTTCTCCATATACTGACATCGATCCATCAGGATTTGGTTTGTAACGGGAAGCAGGCTGAACAGATTGAATGAGCGTGAAAGCATCCAAGCCAAATTTTTCTATGTCCAGTTCCTTTATTTTGTTTAAAGTCGCCTTCCTTATTGATTCCTTTACTTTCTCTCTTGCCTCCTCCTCTTCTTTCCATTCAATGTTTTCCTTCAAAACTTCCATCATAATGTCCTTTAAAACTATTCTTGCAATATCTGGCTTGTCGCTCCCTTTAAAGTTATTCCCTTTCGTAATCATTTTAACATTTCCATTTTCAACATCAAATATGAGATAATTTTTGTGTTTGACGAAAATCATTGCATCATGCTCTTCTGGCTCAAGCTCAAAATTTTCATAATTCAAAGCATTCTGCCATTTTTTGTTGCAGTATTCTATGGTATCGTAAACAAGCTTTGGGTCAACAATCCAGTCCTCGCCATCTTCTTGCAATCCAAGAGCTCTTCTTAGCCTTTTTGAGGCTGAACGCGAGCATGCCACATATATACCATCTGTATCCCCATAAACAACTCTTATGCCAGCATCACTCAAAATTTTGAGTGTATCATACAAAATTTGTTGCCCTTTCGTTGTTATCAGGGCTGCCCCCCACAAATTGAACTGGCGGCAGGCAACCATTGGAGCAGATAGGATGCCATGTGTGCCTGCGTTACGGGCTGCCTTGAGAGATTGATAAATCATCTTAAGCCTTTTTTTCTCCTCGCCGTGCTTTTCTTTCATTTCCTTCTTTATTTTATCTATGAAATTCATTATTCCCTTCATTGCAAGATTTACTATTCCGGGCTCTTTTGAAATTTTGACGCCAATAAGCAAGCCCCTGTCCATAAATTCTTTATCCAGTGGCTTCGAGGAAAATTTCACCTCATTCAAAAATCTCTCTGGCAACCTTTTTATCCAGACCCATTCATCCGGCTCATTTAAAGCAAGCCTCACGGTGTCGCCGCCAGCATTGATGGCCCGTAATATGGTAGGATACATGGCGCCAACATCTGCCACAATCACATGATACCATGGAATGAAATGCGATTTTGCATCTCTATCCGGCTTTATCGTCATTCCTCCTGGAAAATGGTAGCCGAGTTCACCATTATCATTTATCAGATAAGGATATTCAACCCAGTCCGGCATTTCCTCTCCGTATTTAACGAGCCTCAACAATTCCTTTCCAGCCTTCTTCTTTCTAACATTCTCAGCTATCTCCGCCTTCCTTTTCCCATATTTTTCGATTCTTCCAGCAATATCGAAAGCTCTACATATTGGAGGCATTATCTTTCTATGGTATGCTGCCCTTATCATCGCCATGTAATCCCACATTTTGGTGGCGCCTGCGGGAAATAAAAGCTCGAAAGGCATTCCAGTGATGAAGGCGAGAGGCAATCCCTGTTCTATGAGCCTTTTCGTGACTCTAACTTCCTCTATGACATCTTGGCTGTTGTACAGCAATGTTTTATCATCTATGCCCATTTCCTGAGGAGAGAGATGGAGTCGATTTGGTATGCCAACGCCAAGGAAATTTGTTATTCCATCCAGGCTAAAATCTTCTAGGGAATAGAACTTGCGAGAGGCGAGATAGGTATCGAAGGTGGAGGGATAAAAAATTGCTGTATCATTCGGGCTTCCAAAAATGAAGGATTGGTCTTTTCTTGTGTATTTATCCAGAAAATCCCTGAATTCTTTTATTTCCTCTGGATTAAGAATGCTCGATGCTTGCATCAGCTTTCTTATCCTGTCATATATCTGGAGATTATCGAAACCCATTATGTTGTGACCAGCAACCATATCACTTTTTCTAACAATGTTGCAAAATTCAAGCAAATTTTTTATTTCCTCATGTTCATCATTTGCTACAAGCTGTTTAACTTCCTCGCTTTCCTCTATTTCAACAAAATCGAAGAAGAAGTCCTCATTTTCAAGATTTTTCTCAGATGAAAATTTTATTTTAATATCTGCATATCCAATTATGTCAATAGGTGGCTCATTAACCTCTCCAAATTTTGTTAGCTCGATATCATATACCGTTACATTCAACTCTTTTTCTTTGCCCTCCGAATCAAATATCCATATTCCCTGAGCAGCTAAATCAGTTAAAACACGCTCATGGTATGGAATGTCGTGCTCAGCAGTATAGTAGCCCATGTTGAAAATTTTGTTACTCATCTCTGGCACCATTGATGGATGCTTTACATATAATTTGAATACTTTTCTTTTTATTTCAGGATTCCAGAAAGAAGTGTATTCTTCAATTTCTCCAAATTTTAGAATCCTGTTATCATCTCCGAGTTCTTCCATCAATTTTTTCCTAACATGGTTGACATCGATACCAGAAGGAGTAAAAACTAAAAAATAAGGAGAATGAACTTCATGGAGAGGCTGCAGTCTGCGATGCCAGTATAAGTAATTTGGAGATGCATTAATAAGCATGTAAAAAATAAAGCTCGCCATTTATAATGGTTTGGTCGATTTATGCCATCTCAAAATTCATAATCGTATTCTCTCAACCATTCATAGAAAGCATCCCCTTCGGCTTCAAAGTAGGTTTTAAGTCTCATTTCAAACCATGCTTTATCCTTGCATACTTCTTTTATTTCGCTTAGTTGTTCATTAGAGATAAAACCATTCTCTTGAAGAAACGTGAAGAAATTCAGGATAGCTCTGAGAAAAGATTTAATTTCAGACATGTTTGGGTTTAGAAACTTTCTAATGTACCAATTACCCAGGAATCTTCTAATAGTGTCTCCATCAACTTCTAAAACACTCATTGCATCGTCATAGACAAAAAGGTAATCCATTACAAAGAATGCCACCATTTCAGTTTGTCTGCTGGCGGTTCTCTCCTTCAGTCCCTTATTTTTCAAATATTCATGGAAACAATCAAAAATTATTTTAGACCTTCTCCATTGTTTCTCATGTTCTTCTGGTGAATTATCTCTCTTAATGCACTTAAAATGCTCCATTTTTATTTTTTCCATTTTACACACCAAACATAATCCATTCCATTTTTAAGTATATTACTAATTAACAATTAAAGCCAGATAAGAGAAAAGTCCATATGTCAACAAAGTTAACAAAAATTCATCTCCTTCTCTTTATATAAATCATAGCCATGAAAAGAACAGCAATCGTCATTAAAGCAATTGCTGTAATATCATTTCTGCTTTTCTTCTCATGCTTTATCCCAAAAAGACTTTCATCGGT
>JAGGXG010000028.1 GCA_021163175.1 Thermoplasmata archaeon | reverse complement strand
TGCAATATATGAGGGAAGGAAGAATAAATATGCTGGCATAAAAATAGCTACAGGGCATGCCATAGTGGAAGTGCCGATCATTGTTACATTATTTTTCATTGGAAAATTTGAATTTCCCTCCAAGCTAAAATCTTTGATCAGCATTGTTGGAGGCGTATTTCTGCTTTATCTTGCATTCACCTTTTTCAAGAATAGGGAGAGAAAGATTTTTAAAGGAATTGTTGCCGGAATATTGCTTTCCAGCTTGAATCCATATTTCATATTGTGGTGGCTCACCGTGGGCTTCACTCTTGCAATAAAAGCGACATATTTTGGGCTTATAGGCTTGCTTTCCCTGATAATTTTTCATGAAAGCTGCGATTTTTCATGGTATGGCTTTATAACATGGCTCTCCAACAAGGGAGCAAGGTTTCAGAAAGTTGAAAAGGTGGCTGCTTTGCTATCGTTTTCGCTGCTCATTTTCTTCGGCATCTTCTTCATTTATTCTGGGTTAGTCGTTTACAAATAATTTTATAATGGAATTCCTTTCATCATTGTGTATATTCGCCAGCCCATTGTGGCAGTTCTCGGCCATGTAGACCATGGAAAAACAACATTGTTAGATTACATTAGAGGCACAGCTGTAACTGCGAAAGAGGCTGGCGCAATAACGCAGCATATTGGCGCCACAGAGGTGCCACTGGATGCCATAATAAAAATTTGTGGTCCCTTGCTTAAAGGAAAAAAATTCAAAGTGCCAGGCTTGCTTTTCATCGACACCCCAGGCCATTTCGCATTTATAACGCTTCGTGCCAGAGGCGGAGCCTTAGCTGATCTCGCTATTTTAGTTATTGACATAAATGAAGGCATAATGGAGCAGACGGAAGAATCGATAAAGATTTTAAGAAAGTATAAAACACCTTTTGTTGTTGCTGCAAACAAAATAGATGCCATTCCAGGATGGCGAAGATATGAGGGCGTGATATCACAAAGGCTTGCCAAACAAAATGAGACTGCAAGAAAGGAATTTGATGAAAGGCTGTATCGCCTTATCGGCAGCCTATACGACCATGGATTTTCTGCTGAAAGATACGATAAAATAAGGGATTTCACAAAAAATGTTGCAGTTGTTCCAATATCTGCTAAAACAGGCGAGGGAATTCCAGAGCTACTGATGATTTTGATTGGACTGGCTCAGCGTTTCCTTGAAAAAAATCTGGAAAGCGAGGAAAGAGCTGGAAAGGGAGTTGTTCTCGAGGTAAAAGAAGAGCGTGGCCTGGGTGTTACAATCGATGCAATAGTGTATGATGGCATAATAAGGAAAGGAGATAAAATTGTCATTGGAGGAAAAGACTCGCCATTTACAACGAGCATAAGGGCATTGCTTAAGCCAAAGCCTCTGGATGAGATAAGGGAGCCAAGCGATAGGTTTGATAGTGTTGAAGAATGCAGAGCTGCATGCGGAATAAAAATAGCTGCTCCAGATTTGGAAAAAACATTTGCTGGAGCACCATTTAAAGTCTTGGAGAATGAACAGGAAGATATAAAAACAATAAGAAATGAAATGAAACTTGATGTGGAATTGCAGGATGAAGGCATAATAATAAAAGCCGACGCCATTGGCTCTCTGGAAGCACTATCATTTTTGCTTCGCAACAAAGGCATAGCAATTAGGAAAGCAGAGGTAGGAGACATTTCAAAGCGTGACATAATGGAAGCTTTAACCAATGCAAATCCATTGAATAGAGTAATAATTGGGTTCAATGTAAGGTTGCTTGAGGAAAACAATGAGGATGTTGAAGTTATAACGGAAAAAGTTATATACAAGCTTATAGAAAAATTTGAGGAATGGCGAGAGAAGAAGCGGAAGGAAATAGAGGAGCAAAAGAGAAGGGAAATAACATATCCAGGAATGATTCTGTTGCTGCCAGATTATGTTTTTCGTGTTAGCAAGCCAGCCATTGTGGGAGTCCGCGTTCTGGCAGGAGAGATAAGAACTGGACAAAAGCTTATAAGAGATGATGGAAAGGTTGTTGGAAAAATAAAGAGTATTCAGTCTGAGAAGAGAAGCATACAGGTTGCAAAACAGGGAATGGAGGTGGCGATCGCCATAGAGGGAGCAACTGTGGGAAGGCAAATTAAGCCCGGACAAACTCTGTATGTTGACATAAGCCAGGGAGAAATAGATAAGCTTCTTGAAATGGAATTAACTCCAGATGAAAGAGACACGCTGGAAAAAATAATAAAAATAAAAAGAAAATGGTGAAATTTTTTCCATACAAGCCAAGAAAAGGGCAAGAAGAAATAATGAATGCAATAAGAAAAGCAATAGAGGAAAAACAGAATTTGGTTTTCGAGGCGCCTGCCGGCACGGGAAAAACGGCTTGCGTCCTTGCGCCTTCTTTAGAATTTGCTCTTGAAAATGACCTCGCCATTCTATATCTCACGAGAACGAACTCGCAGCAGCAGCAGGCGATAAAAGAGCTGAGGAGGATGGTGGGCATAAATGCAGTTGGGATACAGGGGAAAGCAAACATGTGCCTCTTGATTGAGAATATTCCTTCCTTACGAGGAAGCAGTGAGGAAATAACTCGGTTATGTTCTGCCAGAAAGAAAAAGAGTATTGAATATTTGAGGGGTAAAAAGCATATCAATAGATGCATATTCTATGAAAATTTTGTTTTGAAAAGAGACGAAATAAAATTCAATGGCGTTATATCTGCTGAGGAAATGATGGAATATGGAAGGAGGCATAAAATTTGTGCATATGAATTGAACAAGCTTTATATGAAAAAAGCCCGCGTTATTATAGCCCCCTATATATATCTTTTT
>JAGGXG010000098.1 GCA_021163175.1 Thermoplasmata archaeon | reverse complement strand
GTATGATTTTAAGTGGATTTAAGCAGATTTGTGATGCCATATAATAAAAATTGCTGATTTTTCCAAATCATTGTTAGCCAAAAGCCATGCTGACAATGATGATTTTGGCTAACTTTCGGAGATACTGACATCGACAGATATTCCTGTGATTTCGTGATATCTTATTTTATCTTGTGAATATTGACAAAATCTGTTTCTAATGGAACATTTTACATTTCAATAGCAAAATTTTTCATGTCACGATTCTACAGGAATATCACATCGACAAAACATTAATATATTATAAGCAATTAATTATACATGAAAAGATTATTTGCAGCTTTTATAGGACTCATTTTACTCACGCCCGTTACATTCACTCATGAATCGATAAAAGTTGAGCAGAAGGAAACGCTTCAAATGGTGGAACAGGAAGAAAGCGTTTTAATGGAGCAGCAAAAAAGTTACAATTTCACCATTTTGGGGGAGCAAATAGGAGCTTTTGTTTATATTAGATGCAATGGAATTGAGAAAAAGATACCTCTTATAAAAGCATTGTTTAATCCTATAGATGTTGATGATAATGAAAGCACTGGCGAAGATGGTAAGGATATAAAAATAACTGCATATCCTTTCCCATATGTTCAGCAGGTGGACGGAAAATGGATTTTGGCTGTATCTCTGGTTTTCAAAATAATAAGGCTTGGAGAGGAAATAAAAGATAGCGATTTTGAGACATATGTTCAACTCGATTTTCAGGGACAAATATTTAGAGCTGGCCTTGGATCAGAACAAGGAAAAGAATTGCCAAAGGAAGCCAGAATTGTATTTACAGTTGTTCCCTATCTGATGTATGATAAGGAACCAGAATATTACCTTAATCTTGAGCCAGTTTTTGAAGGAAATGCAAGCAAGGTGGCGATATTTGGAGAGTATGTTGGAAAAAGTCATCAATATATTCAAATCGATTTCAATCCAGCTGTAACAACGATGATTAAATTTGCTCCAAGTATGAAAATAGGGCATGCAGGAATATCAATTCAAAGATATTCTTCACAGGAAACAACACTTAAAATGATTTATGAGGGAAAATTCAACGCCAATTTAACCATAGAAAAGATTCCAATTTCAATGTCTTTTAATCTTTCTGTTTCTGAAAGACATTTTGAATATGAAGCAGGCAACGAGTTTAACATAAGCATGATTATAGAAGGGAAACACCAGGCTTGTGCAAGAATAAATTATTTGCCCCGCCACATTGTCATCGATGGAGGTATGGAAGGATATCTAAATGTTTTTACCAACAATAGAAAGACGGAGCTTATAATGGCAGACAAGCCAAGCAATCCAAATTCTTTCATAAAGATATCTAACCTGACAGGAAATATAACCTTTAGATGGAATGTTGGATTAGACGGATACATTGGCGTGGATGGAGGGAAAAATGCCTTCATTGAGCTAAATGCTTTGAAAGGTTTGTTTGATTTAAAAGCAACAAAAAAAGCTTCCAATTTCTCATTTTCCTGGAATCTGGCATTGAATGGCTCCATTGCCATAAATACAAACTGGGAATGGCTTGCAGAATATTCAATAAATTTCACTCTACAAAACTTTGGAATTTATATAAAAGCGAATTTTTTGAGAGCAGAAAATTACAGTGTTGAATGGAACTCATCGCCCCCATTTTTCAACACATATGGAAATATTGATTTCGTGGGAGACATTGATTTCTCGATAATGATAAATGGAGTATGGTATCCTTTATTCTAGATAGGCTTCCATCGCTTTTATAACCTCGCTACTATTCTTTGCGTTTCTGTAGTCTTCAAGAGGCATTTTATTAAGTGTTAAAAAAATCTCACCCCACTTGAATTTGCTCAGCAAAAGGCGAGCATGTTTTTCCTCGCCAATAATATAGAGAGCTGCAGCCATGGCTTCTGCCGTGCTCAGCTTGGCTGCCTTCCCATAATTTGTTGGGTTTGCCGCAAGCAAAAATGGCAATGCTCTCGCATTTTTATTTCTAACTTTTGAGAAAATCTTTTCTGCATCCTTCCATGAGCAGTCTATGGCAGCTATGCTTCCAAATTTTTTATCCTCTGGTGAGAGAGCTTTTTCAGAAAGGGGGCTCAGCAATATCGCATTCTTGGGCAATTTTCCCAGCCTATTAACGAGTTTAACAAGCCCAAAACGAGCGAGTTTTTTTGCTGTACATTTTTTTGGATCATCTTCATTTGCATGATAAACATAAAGCTTCTTCATCCTTGTTTTTAATTCTGAAACCTATTTAAATTTTTTATGAAATGCATTAAAAATGAAATTGATGGAGATAAAAGCTGATGCGAAAGCAATATTCAAAAAAAGATTGAATAAGTTTTTGGGAGTTGTGGAAGGAAATGAGTTCATCCATATTCATGATCCTGGAAGACTTGAGAAAGTTATCTATGAAGGAAATGAAGTTCTACTTAAAAGAGCATGTGGGAAAAGAAAAACAAAATGGGATTTGATAGCTGGGCGATATAAAAACAAATGGATTTTTGCAAATTCTTCTTTCCATTCAAAAATAGCTTTGGAATTGATAAAATCTGGAAAAATAATAAAGGCGGAGAAAATAGAAAAGGAAAAGAGATATGGGGAAAGCAGAATAGATTTTTTGCTTAACGGAAAAATGTGGCTCGAAACGAAAGGATGCACTCTCGAAGACAAAGGGATCACTCTTTTTCCAGATGCTCCAACAGAAAGAGGACGTCGCCACCTTCGTGAGCTAACAACTGCAATGGAAAATGGATATGAAGCAGCTCTTTTGATTCTGGTATTTGTTCCTTCAAAGTGTTTCAAACCAAACGAAAATATAGATGAAAAATTTGCGCAGCTATTCTACAATGCTGTGGACAAAGGCATGGCTGTGTATCCGGCTTTGATGGAGTATGATGGAAAAGCCATACATTACAAAAATTGCTTCCTCTATATTATAGTAAAAGACTTAAACCGTTTCTTAATACCATAACACATGGG
>JAGGXG010000013.1 GCA_021163175.1 Thermoplasmata archaeon | reverse complement strand
CTTACAATCTCTTTATTTTCCCCACCGTAGAGAAAAAGAGCAGACTGTCAGCTATAGCATATATCTCGAGATCCTCTATATCCTCTTTTTTTAAAACAGGTGATAAATATTCTTCTTTATCTGCTGTTGAAACATCTGTTCCACTTGCAAGAGGGCTTAAAGCTGGCAAAACTGTAATGGAATCGCTAATCAAAAAACATGGTAGCTTTACCATGGCCCCGACAGCATCCCTCAAACTTATGCTTGGATGTTCATGTCCTATTATTTTCTTCTTTCCTTCCATATCTTTATGTCCGTGAAATATGGTTATATCCCCAGCTCTGTAATGTTCAACAACTCTCACACTCGCCTTGGAAGCAATGGTCTTCAAAAAGTTGTCATGGTTTCCTCTTACGAGCAAAACATTTGTTTTATTTTTTATGAACTCCAGTAATTCCATTGCTTCATTCCATTCCTGGCGAAGATTTTTTCCAAACTCATGCTTAAAATCACCATTTATTACTAGAAGCTCAGGTTCAAATTTTTCTATGATTTTTTCTATCCTTTCCTTCAAAATTTTCTTCTGATATTTTGGAATCATTACCCCTTCTCTCTGAAGAACCCCTTCATAGCCGATATGCAAGTCACTCACAATAGCTATTCCATGCTCTGGCAAATATGCTGCGTATGTATCGCTTATTACAATTCCATCTTTCTCGATTTCATGCATTTTTTATCATTCTCATGACTTCCTTATGCAATTCTTTTATCAGCTCCTTTCTATCTTCCATTAGCACAACATCTGTTGCTCCTATGGCAACAATATTGAATGAAAATGGAGATGGCAGTGCTGTTCTCAAAATCTCTATTTTTATTTTTCCCTCCTCGATTTTTTTCATATATTTCTTCGCATTTTTTATGTCCATTGAATCCTCCATTATCTCACGATATGTTTCTTTCAATGCAGGGAAATCTGGATCTATTTCATTCACGACTTTGAACAGCATTGAAGCATTCTTTTGCTGCCTCGAAACACTCATTTCATGCCCAAGATAATTCTTCAAAATCATCAAGCTCCTTGTAGCAACATGCCTGAAACGACGCTTCAAAATCTCTGTATTTGCAAGTGCTTTTTTCAAATCTTCTTCCATCTTATTTGCATTAAACAATGCTTCAATGCTTTTATCATCTATCTCTCCTTTCCACCATGGATAAATTATTGCAAATCCATTGTCTGTTATTGCGAGCCTTACATTAAACTTGAATTTTTTTGTCAATCTGTATGCAAAAATCCTCGCTAATGCATCGTTGGCCCTTCTTCCAACAAGAGTATGAAAAATGATGTAGCGATAGCCTTCTTTTTCAAATATCTCGACAACAACACACCTATCATTTGGAATGGAAAAATGGGATTGCTCTTCAAAGTATGAGTGGATTGCCATTGCTGTTTTCTCATCTATACCATAATTTTTGATTAAGTAATCAATAACGCCTCCTTCTTTAATCAGTTCTTCCATTTTTCTCCTGAATTTTCCAATCTGCATTGCCAGATCAAAGCTTAATGGCAGCTGTTCAGAAAACCAGGAGGGTATCGTTGGCGCCATATCTGGGCGGGGTTCCACATATATTTTCATGCCCTTGCTTTTCATGAACTCATATGTATTGCCAGCCAAAACAAATATATCTCCTTTCTTGAGGCGTTCTGCAAAAGGCTCTTCAACCTTGCCAACATACCTATTGGCAAGAGTATAAACCTTAACAGCAACCTCATCCGGTATGGTTCCAACATTCAGATAATATATGGGGCGCACCATCTTGCCCCGCCGCCCAAACATCTCATCTTTGGCATCGAACCATATTTTACCATATATCTTTCTATCCTCAAGTTCTTCATATTCGCCAGCCAGATAATGAAGCAATTTTATGAAGTCCTTTTTTGGCAAATTTTCATATGGATAAGCTTTCCTTATGATATTTAAAGCTTCCGTAACCCTCCATTTCTTTTCTATTGCCATCCCAACTACATGCTGTGCCAGAACATCGAGGGCATTTTTGGGTATCGTTACCCTATCCAGTCTTCCATTCAATGCTTCTCTTGCCAGAACAACACACTCAATTAAATCATCTCTATCCAGAACAATTATACGACCTTTTGATACCTCATGCAGAAAATGGCCACTTCTTCCAATACGCTGCAATGCTCTCGTAACACTCTTTGGTGAACCAAGAAGGATAACGAGGTCAATATATCCAATGTCTATACCAAGCTCAAGGCTCGTGGAAGAAACAACACATTTTAGCTCTCCTTTTTTCAATCTTTCCTCAACGCTTAAACGAACCTCCCTTGACAATGAACCATGATGAGCCTCTATCTTGCCATCCAAATCCTTAAACCTGCTTTTCAAATGGAAAACAACTCGCTCTGTAGCGCTTCTTGTATTTGTAAAAATAAGTGTTGTTCTATGCTCTTTTATAAGCTTATAAAGCAGATTATACAATGCATTGGAAAGCTCACCTGCTGGAGTGTAAATCAAATCATTTACAGGAGACACAACTTTCAAATCAATTTGCTTCAAAAAATTCACATCAACTATTTTGCAATCTCTCCCAACTCCAACCAGAAATTTTGCAATTTCTTTCATTGGAGCTATCGTTGCTGAAAGCCCAATTCTTATTGGTTCTTTCTCCATGTTTGAAACGAGTCTTTCCAGCGACAAAGAAAGATGCAAGCCACGCTTGTTATCTGCCAGAGCATGAATTTCGTCAACTATGACCCATTTTATTTCCCTTAATTTTTTTGAAATTGAAGGAGCATTCAATATGATGGAAAGGCTTTCAGGCGTCGTTATAAGAATGTGGGGTGGCTTCCTTGTCTGGCGCTGCCTTTCCTGCTGCGTTGTGTCGCCTGTTCTGACGCCTATCCTTATTTTTTCTTTTATTTTGTATTTTTCATATATTTCTTTGAGCGGCTCTTTCAGATTTCTTTCTATGTCATTGTTCAATGCTTTAAGAGGAGAAACATACAGCACGTATATTTTGTCCTCAAGCTCTCCTTTTTTGGCAAGCGTTAGCAATTCATTTATCGCCGCCATAAAAGCTGCAAATGTTTTTCCAGAGCCTGTTGGTGAGGAGATGAGAATGTTGTTTCCGTTGTGTATCTCCATAATCGCATATCTTTGAGGAGGCGTAAACTTTTTATATTTGCTCCTGAACCATTCTCTTATCTCTGGAGTGAGTATAGAATATATCTCGTCGTCAGCGTAAGCTCTTGTAGCAAATTTTATCATTGCTTTTTTAACCATGCAAATTTAAAAAACTTTGCAGGCAATGAAAAGGAGAAAAAATATATATGGTAAAATATATG
>JAGGXG010000018.1 GCA_021163175.1 Thermoplasmata archaeon | reverse complement strand
CAAGGAAAGGAAGAAAAATTGCATTTTTTCATACAACTCTTTGCTTGATTTCATTGAATTTGGTTGCATTAACAAGGTTGCAAAATGGCATCACGGATCATCTTATCAGTGTAGCATATTTGACTTAACGATTGATGAATTTCTGTTTCACATTCTATAGCTCTTAGAGTTGAATAGATAAGAAAATGACTATTTCTCTCCTTCCAATGCCCATTTTTGTTTTAATTTTGATTTACAAAAGCATAAATTAACAAATTGAGACACCAAAATTTGTTATTGCTGAGCAGCAATAACAAAAAAACAGACTAAAAAATGTTAAATCTGTTTTTGCTAAAGTTAACAGCACCCCCAAAACAACGAAATGCATAAATAAAGAAAAGGGATAATATAAACGATTCAGATGAAGGCAAAAATATTGATATTGGCAGTGTTTGTTGTAGCTGGATTTAGTGTAACCACTGTTGCAAGTGCTCCATATGCGGATTTCAGCTGGACGCCATCTAATCCCACAGATTTGCAAGCTGTCCATTTCATTGACGAAAGTCAGGGAGACATAATTGCTTGGATATGGTATTTTGGCGATGGAAATAGCTCTACAGAGCAAAATCCATGGCATCAGTATGCAGACAATGGAAACTATGATGTTCGCCTTGTTACAATCCTTTCGGATGGAAGCATTTTGTCCGCAAATAAAACAATATACATAGCAAATGTGCCGCCGCACGCCGTTATAGGGGGAGAGAGAACATATAATGTGAGCAATGTTACATTCATTTCAGCCAGCTATGATGAAGATGGCACCATTTCGTCATGCCACTGGGAGTTTGGCGATGCAAACACATCAAATGGATGCGTGGTAACGCATGAATATGAAAAAGACGGAATATATGCCGTAAATCTTACAGTTTATGATAATGATGGTGCTTCAAATGAAACGAATGCAACAATAATGGTGGATACAACCTCGCCCTTAACTTCATACAATGTAAGTTGCGAGGGATGGTGTAAGGACAGTGTGGATATTAAGCTAAATGCAACTGATAATCTATCTGGCATAGATTACACAAAATATAAGATAGATGATGGAGAATGGAAATTGTATAATGGCACGATAACAATATCATCTGAAGGAATCCATAAATTGTATTTCTATAGTGTGGATAATGCTGGAAATACTGAAGATATAAAGAATGTTAGCATAAAAATTGATGAAACAAAACCGAGCATAGAGCTAACAATTCCAGAGCAGGGCTATCTATATATTGCTAATCGCCAGATAATGCCCACATTGTTCCACAGAACAATAATAATAGGGAAATTAAATGCAACTGCAAAGGCAAAAGATGATACGTCCGGCATAGCATATGTTGAATTCATATTGAATGGGCAGCCATTGTGGAAGGATTATGTCTCACCATACAATGCAGAATTGCCACAGGAATTGCCAGCATCTTTCTCAAATGTTTTAAAAGTTGTTGCATATGATAATGCAGGAAATTACAAAGAAAGCAACGAAATAACATACATAAAAATAGCGTAGCTAAGCTTTTAAACTCTCTTTTATTTTTATAAACATGATAATTGCAGAGCTTGCCATATTTCCAACATCTGAAGGCGTATCTGTGAGCAAATATGTTAAAAAGGCGATAGAAGCCATAGAAGCTACAGGTCTAAAACATGAAACGGGGGCAATGTCAACGGTTATAGAAGCAAAAAGCTTGGATGAAATATTTGATGCGGTGAAAAGAGCTTATGACGCAATCGTTGGCATGGGGGCAAGACGAATCCACATAGATTTGCGCATAGATCATCGCCTCGATAAAGATGCTACGATAGAATCAAAGAAGAGGGCTATTCATGAATGAGATATGGGTCGAGAAATACAGGCCATCGAAGCTGGATGAAGTTATAGGACAGGAACATGTTGTTAAAAGTTTGAAGGCTTATGTGAAATCTGGTAGCATACCCCACATGCTTTTTGCTGGGCCTGCTGGCGTGGGGAAAACGACATGTGCTATAGCTCTTGCAAAGGAATTTTATGGTGAGGCATGGCGAGAGAATTTTGAAGAGTTGAACGCAAGCGACGAGCGTGGCTTGGATGTTGTGAGGGGCAGAATAAAAAATTTTGCCAGGACAGCGCCAATCGGTGGCGCCCCCTTCAAGATAATTTTTTTGGATGAAGCCGACGCCCTGACGCCTGATGCGCAGGCTGCTTTGCGTAGAACAATGGAAAGATATAGCAATACATGTCGCTTCATTTTATCATGCAATTATAGCAGTAAGATAATAGAACCAATTCAGAGCAGATGTGTTGTTTTTCGATTTTCCCCGATAGAAGAAAAGGATATGAAAAAATATTTGCAAAAAATTGCCAAAAATGAGGGGCTGGAGATAACAGAGGATGGAATGAAGGCAATAATTTACATTGCTAACGGTGATCTTAGAAGAGCCATAAACATTCTTCAAGTGTCCTCAAGCATTTCAAAGAAGATTGATGGTGATATTGTATACAAAATGGCGAGTGTTGCAAGACCAGAAACGGCTAAAAAATTAATGGAATATGCATGGAAAGGAAATTTTATGAAAGCAAGGGAGCTAATAGACAAAATGATGATAGAAGATGGTCTTTCTGGAGAGGATATAATAAAAGGTTTGCATAGCGTAATCATCGATTCTTCAATTCCAGAAACAAAAAAAGCTCAAATAATAGATAAAATGGGAGAAATTGAATTCAGAATTGTTGAAGGAAGCAACGACAGAATACAGCTGGAAGCGTTGATTGCGTATCTCGTCGCTTTATCAAAATCGTAATTTTAATAACCATGCTCATATTCCATTAAGAGTGAAAAGAATAGCAATAGCCATAACGCTTCTGCTTGTAATGCTTGCATTAAATGGTTGTGTGTATCCGCAAATTGAGAAAGTAAAAAGATTTTTTGTTCCTCCTCCAAAATATGAATGGATAAAAAAGGTTGATGAAAAAGGGGATTTTGGTGTGTTTGATATTTTAAATAAAGACCTTGGAAAAAAAGAGTATTTTCCTTTTTCCATAGAAAATGGCACAAAATTTTTGCATATTTATATCCAAGTAAATTTTTCAAAACCCATTGGATATCTTAACCTTACGATTGTCACACCTGAAAAAAACATAACAAAAGATTATCTAACGCTTGCAAAATCATATAAATATGATGATTTTTTATACTTCGATAATCCAAAGCCCGGTAACTGGAAAATAGTCATAAAAGTTACAGGCATTGGAGAATACAGGCTGCTGGCAGAAGCATATCAAAAAGCTTAAGCCGCCGTGGCTCAGTTGGCAGAGCGGCTGATTCGTAAGAAATCCGTATTGCTTTCCCCGAAATGCCAATGGCAGAAAAGGGAAAAGCAGAAGGATTTCCGAAGAATCAGCAGGTCGCGGGTTCGAATCCCGCCGGCGGCTTT
>JAGGXG010000057.1 GCA_021163175.1 Thermoplasmata archaeon | reverse complement strand
TACATCTCATCAGAAGAATGGAAAGAAAACGAAAATACGGATGGGGAAAGCCAAGGAGGCCATCATACGCCGGGCTTTGAATTTTTTGTTGTTATGGCAGCTATAGCAATGATTGTATGGAGGCGATGGAAAATTGGATAGGCAGGGCATAGCATTTTTAACAATGCGAATTGTCATAAGTATTGTCGTAGTTGTAGCAATAACAGGCATTTTTTATATTGGCATGAGAAATGTAATGCCAATTATAGAGGAAGGAAAAGTGAAGAAGCAGGTTGAGGAACTTGATTCAATTTTTCATCAGATGGTGGCTGGCGACGCCCGCGATGTTGCATTACAGCAGGATTATAGAACAGAGTATGGAGAACGCTATACATACAAATTTGATTTGCCTTCTCATTTGATTTATCTTGGAATTGGAACCGATCCTGATCCAAACAATAATGGAAAATATCAATGTAAATTGATGGAAGATGGAAATGCCATAGTTTATAAAATAGAAGGAAGAAGCAAAAGAGTTTATTGGCTTGATGATGAGATAAAAATAAGGATGGGCGAGTATAGAAACAATAATTGGCTTATTAAAAAGCCTGAGGAAGGACTCGTTATAACTCATGGAGGAAAATATGAAATAACTTTCGAGCTTGTAAAATATCATGATGAAAAATATATTCTGGTTTATGCAAATAACACAGTTCCATATGAAGCTTCATAGTTTGAGTATTGCTTTAGCAACTCTATCAGAAGCTTTTCCATCCAAAGAATAGAAGAACAGTTTCCTCAGCTCTTCTCTTTCTTTCCTTTTTTCATCTTTTCCATCAATTATTTTTTTCATTGCTTTTTCTATTTCATTTTCTTTTTCCACAACTTCTGCACCTTTTCTCAGCAATTTTTCAGCCTCTCCCTTTGCTTTTTTAAAATGAAGCAATATTATTGGTCTATCTATCGCAAGATATTCCACTCCAACACTTGAATAATCTGTTATTAAGGCAAGAGAGAAAGGCATATATTTCGTGGCATCTTCATAAGCATCAGCAAAAATTGCATCATATCTCTCAAATTTTTTCATTATCTTATCAAATTGCTTGTATTGAATGATGAGAGGATGGGGCTTGAATACAATATCTATTCCATATTCTCTTGCTATTTCAAAAATTTTTATGGAATATGGTATCGAGCTTAGTCTGCCCCATGTTGGAGCATACAGAATTTCATTTTTAGCAGGCTTTTTTTTCAAGCCATCGAGTTTTGGAACACCTGCCCTTATCCATTTCCCTTCTTTTAGTAGCTCATTTTCTTTCAATTTTCTCTCTGCATATGGCCCGGGAACACAAATCAAATCATATCTATCCTTCATTCTCACGCCAATGAGATTAAATGGAGAGTCTTTGTTCAATGGACTAAATTTTTTGAATGGCGATTTTTCCAGAAAATATGAAATCCAGAAAAATATGCTATACTGGCTTTTGAAATGAATTTTTTCATAAGTATAATTTTTTTCTATCAACCCATGAAATATCTGAATGCATTTTGCTTTTTTTGGCACCCCCCTTATGTGGCGGGCAAGAACGATCTTATTTTCTCTTCCATTGTATTTTTGCAACTCTTTTAGCCCGCCATCTTCCCATTCTATTCCATCATGTTCTGCTCTTTCCTTTACCCATGGTGAAGAAGTAAGCAAAATTCCTCCAGTTTTTTTAATTATCGGCAATTCATAATGATATTCATAGGGGCGAGGAGCAAAGAAAACGATCATCCTATCATCTCTGGCTCTCTTTCCATTATATCTTTTATTGCCCTCCTTGCATCCTTTCCATTGAAAACGATTTCATATATTTCAGTCAAAATGTCCGCTTTCACTTTCTTCAATTTTGGTATGGCTTCAAGCGTGTAATAGCCTTCCACCATTTTATGTTGCTCCTCCATAATTTTTAAAGCTTTCTCAGCATCGATTCCCTTTCCTATCAGAATTCCAAATTCTCTATTGCGAGATTTACCGGTGCAACTCATCCATAAATCGTTACCCCAGCACTGGCTTTCCATTGAAAAAGTGTGCTGTTTGGCTCCAAGGGCGAGAGCGATATCTTTGGCTTCTTTAGCTGCTCTCGATATCATATGTGTTATACTCCCATAGGGGAGGCGGAGCCCATACATTATTCCGGCAAATATGGCTATAACATTTTTGAATGCCCCTGCATATTCGACGCCCGCAAGATCAGTATTGCCATAAACACGCAGGGAGGGAAAAGAAAATAAGAACTGGAGTTCGCGAAGCAAAACAACATCTTCGCACGCCAGGTCGGCGCCGAGGGGCGCGTTCCTCATAATATCGATGGCGAATGTGCCACCTGAAAATTGAGCAACTTCTGCATCCATTTCTTCTTTTATAGCTGTCGATAACCTCTTCGCAGTTTTTCTTTCGAGTGCTTTTGCAGTATTTATGATGATTTTATTTTTGAAATGTTTCATGTTTTTTGCAACCTCTCTTACAGCAAACGATGGAACTGCCATTATTATGTGACTTGCTTTGTCCAGATCATTTAAATCATTGGTGAATTCAACATTCTTTGGAGCTTTTTTATTTCTGAAATGATACATGTGGCGGCGGTTTTTTCTAAGATAATTTATTAATTCACGATTTCTATCGTATGCTATAACTTTATATTTCCTGCCCATTAAATATGAGAATGCAAAGCCAAATGTCCCGATACCATAGATTCCTATTTCCATATTTCCCTCGCTTTTTTTAAATCCTGCATTGTATCTATTTCCATCCAATTGTAGTTACTTATATCCTCAATATAAAAATTTGTTTTATTCATTATCCTATTTATTGCATATTCAAACCATCTGTTTTTTATACCTTTTTTAATAAGCTCTTCAATCTCATCGAATAAAATTTTACTTCCATCTGAAGAAAATTTGAAAATTCCTATGGTTGAGCCATTACTTTCTTCTCTGGCTGCACTTTTTGGTAAAATTTTTTCCGCAATTTCATCACCCTTGATTTTCAACTCTTCTTTATCATAATGTTTTTTATCAACTGGAATGCGATTTCCATTTTTCATTATTATTTGCCTTATAATTTCTTCATCAAAAACTGCATCACCATTCAGCAAAATGAATTCCTTTCCTTTAACAAAATTTTTTGCAAGATAAAGAGAATATAAATTATCGGTTTTTTCATAATCTTTATTTAAAATGAAATTTGCTTTACCGTTAAGCTTATTCATTATCTCATTAGCCTTGTATCCAACAACAACATATATTTCATTTATTCCATTTTTATTCAATATTTCAATCTGCCTTTCTATTATGCTTTTTCCTCCTACTTCGATCAAACATTTTGGCACATTTTTGGTTATTTCCTTTAATCTTTTTCCTTTTCCAGCAGCAAGTATAACAGCAAGCATTCAAACCATATCAACGCCTGTTTTAATATCTTTTGCTATCTTCCAGAAGAAAATTATTCTAATGAATGAATGATATGCCTCTATAAATGCTAAAAAAAGCAAAAATGGAATAACCTGATTTATGACAACACTCCCCCATATAACAAACGTTCTAAAATCTATGGTTACACTTCCCTTTGGAATATATTTAAGAAATGAGTGCTTTTCCACTAACTTTTCTCTTTCTTTTACCCTTTCTATATTAAATTTCTCCTCCAGGTAATGCTCGTAAGCAAGCAAATGCTTTTCAAAAAGGAGAGTTATTAAAAACAGCATTCCAATCATCCATATGTTTATTTTCATTCCCAAAAGCCTCGAAATCGTTTCAACGCTTATTAGCTCGGGAATAAAATCTATTCCATAACCAGCACAAATTCCAAATATGACAATAATGGTTGAAAGCAAATCAAGCATCAAATCAAAATATCTCCCGAATACAGTATTCATTTTTTTTATCCTCGCCACCTGCCCATCGACGAGATCAAAAATCATTGAAAGCTGGAAAAAGAATGCTCCCATAACATGATAGCTCCACGAATGCATTGCGAAGAAAATGGCGGCTATTACAGCAAGTATGAAGCGAATCCAAGATATCTGATTTGGGGTTATATTCGTTTTTGCAAGTCTTTTTGAGATTGGCAGGGCAAGCTTCGTATTTATGGCGACGACCAATCCTTTAGCGAAAATGTTATTCTTGAGCCATGGATGATATGCATCTTCCATATGATGAAAAAATAACGGCATAAAATATCTTCTGCTTTTTAAAAAGCCAGGTGCAGGCAGTAATCCCCCTTCTGTTTTAGGTGGCATTCGTCTTTGCGTCCCACCCCCGGGCGGTCCCAGGCAGCCGATCCCGGTGTTTGG